>PSRI01000103.1 GCA_003175935.1 Bacteroidota bacterium | reverse complement strand
ATTACCAGTTTCCCTTCGCTCGACAACGAGGGAGATTTGATCAAGATCATTTCTCCAGATGGAAGATTAATTCACGCAGTTAAATATTCAGACGCATGGTATAAAAATGATCTGAAAAAAGGCGGTGGCTGGTCTTTGGAAATGATAGATACAAAGAAGCCATGGGCAACTGCATATAACTGGGTAGCCAGCAATGATAAAAGGGGAGGAACACCGGGCGAAAAAAATTCCGTGGCAAACTCGATCAAAGACTTAGATTTTCCTCAATTGGTTAAAGCATTTGTTACAGACAGCAATCATATTGTTCTGAGTTTTAACGAAGCACTTGACAGTTTGAGCGCCATAGATTTCAAAAATTATGTAGTTAATGATCAGGACTTAAAAATTTTTTCAGTGCTGGAGGTGAATCCATTATTTGACCAGGTGAATTTGAATTTTTCGGGCAAAATGCAGCCAGGTAAAATTTATTCAATTACAGTCGTTGGATTATCGGATTGTAACGGCAACAAAATGTCATTCCCACAGGAATTACGGGTTGGCCTAAGCGAAATCGCAGATTCAAATGATATTATCATTAATGAAATTCTTTTCCATCCGAAAACCGGGGGCAAGGATTATATAGAGTTGTTTAACCGCAGCAGGAAACTGGTCAATTTGAATGAGCTATTTCTTTCAAACAGAAATTCAGATGGAGCCATAAATCCTCCTTTGAAAATTTCTCAGGATGCTGTATTATTTTTCCCTGGAGACTATCTACTACTCACAGAAAATATCGAGAGAACCAGTATGGATTATTTAATCAAAAATCCAAAATCAGTTATTGAAATGAAAAGCCTTCCAACATTTCCAAACGATGAGGGACACGCGGTAGTTTTAAATTTTCAGGGCGCCATAATTGATGAATTGCACTATAAAGAAAATTGGCATTTCCCATTAATAACCGAAAATGCTGGCATTTCACTGGAGCGAATTGATCCGGAAAAAAATACACAGGAAAAATCAAACTGGCACTCGGCTGCTTCAGACGCGGGTTTCGGTACACCTTCTTATGAAAATTCACAGGCGATCAGACCAACTGCAATATTAGGTGCAATTAGTTTGAGCACCGAAACAATTTCTCCCGATAATGACGGCTATAATGATTTCGTTTCGATTAATTATCAATTTGAAAAGCCGGGAAATGTTTGCAATATTTCCATCTTCGATTTTGAAGGAAGATGCATCAGGCATATAGCCAGAAATGGATTGTGTGGGACCAACGGATATTATATTTGGGATGGGCTTGACGACAAAAATCAAAAATCAGGAATAGGCGTGTATATATTATTCGCTGAATTCTTTGACCTCAACGGAAGAGTACAAAAAATTCGCAGACCCATAGTTGTTGCTGCAAAATTTTAGAAGGATAATTTAAACCAGGGCAATATCAAAATTAACCAGGTCAACGAATTGTTGAATGCGGATGTCAATATCTGCTCTGCTAATTTCTCTTAATCTGGTTGTACCAAATTTCTCAACACAAAAACTTGCCATTGCAGAGCCCACGATAATTCCGGTCTTCATGTTTTCAAATGAAATATCCCGGGTATGTGCAATATGTCCGATAAAGCCCCCCGCGAAAGTATCACCTGCACCGGTTGGATCGAATACTTCTTCTAACGGTAAAGCAGGAGCGAAGAAAACCTGGTTTTCGTGAAAGAGTAGAGCACCATGTTCGCCTTTTTTAATGATGAGATATTTTGGTCCCATCTTCATTATTTCCTTTGCCGCTTTTACCAGCGAAAATTGTGCGCTCAATTGGCGGGCCTCACTATCATTTACCATTAACACATCAACCTGCTTAAGAACTTTTTCGAGATCCTCCATTGCAGATTCCATCCAAAAATTCATCGTATCCAAAACAATTAGTTTTGGCCTATTTTTCAATTGCGCAATAACACTCAATTGCACAGATGGCGCGAGATTTCCTAACATAAGAAACTCTGATCCCTGGAAAGAGTCCGGGACAACGGGATCAAATTCTCCTAAAACATTCAGTTGAGTTTCCAGGGTATCCCTGGTATTCATATCGAGATGATATCTTCCACTCCAGAAAAAAGATTTTTTATCGGGCTTAATTTGCACCCCATCCAAATTAACTCCTCTTCCCTTCAAAGCTTTCAGTTCCTCGTTTGGAAAATCTCCACCAACAACAGAAATCTGGTTAATGGGTTGGCTGAAATTTGAAGCACTCCAGGCAATATAGGTAGCAGCGCCTCCAACAATCTTATCGCTTTTTCCAAATGGAGTTTCTATCGCGTCAAAAGCCATGGAACCGACAACAATCAAAGACATGTTTGAATATTTTTTTCTTCGAAATTTTAGAAGGGGCAAAGCTAATTGAAGTAAATTGAAATTCAAGAATACTATGGAAAGTTTGTGCCCGCCCGAACGAGTCATTCGGGCAGGTACCGCTCGGTACGGGCAGGGTTTGTAGCTTGTGGTTTGTGGCATTTTAATTAATCCAAATGATCAAACCATTAACCATAAACTAATAAACCATATACCATAAACAACAACCGTTTCCCACTAATAAGTGTTAGTTTTGCAGATACTCAACAGCGTTTCATGCCAACCATCAAGACAAATAGAAACAGTACTAAAAAAGAAGTCATAATCAACAAAGCATCAAAGCTCTTTAGAGAGAAAGGGTTCAGTGCAACTTCAATGCGCGATCTGGCGGAAAATGTTGGAGTGGAGGCTGCGAGTTTATATAACCATATTCAATCCAAGGCTGAAATACTTCAGGAAATTTGTTTTCGCGTCGCCAATCAGTTTATGACCTATCTGGAAGAAATGGAAAATAGTAAAACCTCTTCCATAACAAAACTGGAATCTATTCTAAGGTTTCACATTCAGCAGATGATTCACAATTATGAATCGGTACATGTTGCAGATAGGGAATGGAAGCATCTCACAGATCCATATCTGTCAAATTATAAAACCCAAAGAAAAGTTTATCGTCAACGACTTGCGGGGATAATTGAACAGGGAATTCAAAAAAAAGAAATAAAAAAAATTGATGCCCCCACGGCAGTATTAATAATGCTCCACGCTGTAAGCGGTATTGAGTCATGGCACCGGTCGAAACAAAAGATTTCTGCAGAACTATTGGAAGAAAATATGGTAATGATTCTTGTAGACGGATTAAGAGCCAGCTAAATATTTAACCTGATGTCCATTCATTTTCACCGACTCACTATAAAACAAATCAAAAAGGAAACTTCAGACTGTGTATCAGTGTTGTTTGAGGTTCCGGAAAATCTCAAAGAAATTTTTGGTTTTACTCAAGGACAAAATATTACGCTTCGCACTTTTCAAAATGGGCAGGAACTACGAAGGTCATATTCAATTTGCGCTGCGCCTCACGAAAATGAATTGAGAGTCGCGGTTAAGAAAATGGACAATGGGCAATTTTCTTCCTGGGCAAACACTGAATTGAAAGCAGGAGACATTATAGAAGTTTTGCCGCCTACAGGGAGATTTTATACAGAGCTAAATCCCGCCAACAAAAAAAAGTACGCAGCTTTTGCAGCCGGAAGTGGAATTACTCCGATTATTTCAATAATCAAATCTGTATTAAGAAACGAACCTCATAGTGAATTCACTTTGATTTACGGCAATAAATCAATTTCAAGTATCATCTTTAAAGAAGAAATTGAAGCGATAAAAAATAAATACATAAATCGATTCAACCCTGTTTTCATATTGAGTCGGGAAACTACTGATGCTCCCTTATTCAATGGAAGAATTGACACGAAGAAATTAAGTGAGCTCAGCAAAATTTTTAACTGGAAATCTTTCGATGAGTTTTTTTTATGTGGCCCTGAACAAATGATCTTCAGTGTTCAAATTTGGCTCGAGCAACAGGGAATCGAGAAAAAGAAAATTCATTTCGAACTTTTCACGACACCAGACCAGACAACAGTCAGGTCTAACCGAAAACTGGATTCCAGTACAAAATCTGCTCCTGCTAGCCAGGTTACCATCAAGCTCGACGGACGCTCATTTGATTTTGATCTTGCTTTCGAAGACGAGGGGATTTTAGATGCCGCATTAAAACAAGGAGCTGATTTACCATTTGCCTGTAAAGGCGGAGTGTGCGGAACCTGCCGCGCCAGGTTACTCGAAGGTAAAGTTGAAATGGATGTTAACTATGCCCTCGAGCCCGAAGAAGTTGCAGCCGGATTTATTCTCACCTGTCAATCACACCCAATGACATCTAAAGTAGTTGTTGACTACGATGCCCGATAGATTACTTAAGCCTATCTGCTCTTTTTTCGGCGGCTGCCAATGGAGGTAAATCAGAAGAAGGTTTATCCAGATAAAAATATGCAGTGGCTGAATAATCATCCAACCTGTAAAAATTCACCCATCCATTTGGAAAATTTTCATCGGTAACTTTTGGCACAGGATTCATTTCATATAATTTCCAAAAGAGATGATTTTCCCCTGATACGGTTACAGGTTCCAGTTCAACCCCTTTTGACAAAAGTGTACGAACCTGATCTCTCATACCCCCACCAATTTGCTGAATGTCCACTCTGATTCCTGAATGGAAATAAATAGCATCGGGTATATGATACCGGTAGAAGGCATAATATTTTTTTTGTTCATCAGCTACAAGGCAACCCTGATTCATGTGATTGAAGACTCCCATTCCCCATCCTGTTCCGATATAATCTTCAGTTCCTGTTCCATTGATAGTTGGAAATTTTGAATCACCATCGATATACATTTTCACTTCACCTTCGCCCCACCAGGTATCACCATATGCCGAATCTGCAATTACTCCAATGTTTGTTCCCAGGAACCTACCTTTCCCGGAAATTTTTGGAAGGATTTCAAAATCTTTTTTGAGGCTTCCACGTATTTCACGGCTCCAGTAACTGTGGAAATAAAGCATGTCCTGAGGCTGCTGATCAACTTTCAGCAAATCGATATCATAGAATAGCAATTCTGCAGCTTTTCCTTCATTGATAAAAACAATTTTAGCCGACTTCCTGAAAGGCATTGGAATGGAACAATTGAAAGATCTGCCTTCGGGATCACTAAATATTGTTGTTTGGAATTTTACTTTTTGCCCGAGCCCCACACCAAAAAAATCGCCAAGGGGAACATCAACTGCAGGTTTGCTGGCGCCATCCCAATAAAATTGTATCCGAATGGACCTCAACATAGCTGGAGATCTTTCATTAATCGTGCACCAAATCCTGGTAATGGTTCCTGCACCTTTATAATCCAACAATATCTTTTGCTCTCCTGCTTTCACAACTTCAGCAGGGTGGCCTTTGGCCGTCATATTTTCTATGCCTCCTTTCCCAGGTTCACCGGTAGGGTTTTCAAAACTCACTACTTTTGATTGGGCGTTTTGAGGAAATCGATACCAGTCCTGCCCAATTATTGTATTGGAAATTATCAGTAAAGCAAATATTAAAGTCGGTCGCATGATGCAGTTTTTCTAAAAATAATACTTTCCAAATTCGATCTCAGTTAACTGCAATTATTTTTCAATGATTGCGTTGTACTAACACTTGTTAGTAGTGTCAAAAAGAATAAGTATTTTTGCCAATTGAAGAATGGCTTATTTATAGAATTTAGATTCAGGAAACATGCATGAAGAAAAAATATTCCAGGACAAGCTTGATCGCGAAATCAAAATTGAGCCTCAGGATTGGATGCCCGATGCTTACCGAAAAACTTTGATCAGGCAAATCAGTCAGCATGCACACAGCGAAATAGTGGGCATGTTACCCGAAGGAAATTGGATCACGCGAGCTCCATCACTTAAAAGAAAAGCGGCATTGTTAGCAAAGGTGCAGGATGAAGCCGGACATGGTTTGTATCTCTATGCAGCAACAGAAACTCTTGGTGTAACCCGTGAATCAACTATTGAAGATCTAAATTCAGGAAAGGCAAAATATTCTTCCATTTTCAATTATCCTACCTTAACATGGGCAGACATCGGTGCAATTGGATGGCTTGTTGATGGTGCCGCAATTATGAACCAGGTGATGTTATGTCGCACTTCTTATGGACCTTATGCAAGGGCAATGGTTAGAATTTGTAAAGAAGAAAGTTTTCACCAAAGGCAGGGATTTGAAATTCTTCTCACATTAAGCAGGGGAACAGTAGCACAAAAAGAAATGTGCCAGGACGCAATTAATCGATGGTGGTGGCCAAGCCTGATGATGTTTGGTCCCAAAGACGACGACTCTCCCCACAGTAAGCAAAGCATGGATTGGAAAATAAAAAGAAAAAGTAATGACGAATTGCGGCAGCAATTTGTTGATATATGCGCGGAACAGGTAAAAGTGCTGGGAATGAAAATTCCGGATGCGGAATTAAAATGGAATGAAAAGAAACAGCATTATGATTTTGGACAAATTGATTGGGAAGAATTTTGGAACGTGGTAAAAGGAAATGGCCCATGCAACAGAGATAGATTGGAAGCCCGTAAAAAAGCTCATGAAGATGGTGATTGGGTGCGTAAAGCAGCTATGGCTCATGCAAAGAAATCCAAACACAAAAAACAGCAAACTAAAGTTGGCTGAGAATATTAAAATTTGAACTATTGAATTATGAATATACTGGTTCGAAAATATTTGTATGGAGACATCCCCGAAGATAACAGTGGAGGACAACCGCAGTCTAAAAATAATGGAAGCAACGACTGGCCTCTCTGGGAAGTTTTTATTCGAAACAAACAGGGGCTGGATCATAAACATGTGGGCAGTCTGCACGCGGCCGATGCCCAGATGGCAATTGAAAATGCCAGGGATGTTTATACAAGAAGGATGGAAGGCATCAGTATTTGGGTGGTGGAGAGCAAATACATTCATGCATCAAACCCTGATGAAGCCGATTCGATGTATGATCCTGCAAATGATAAAATTTACAGGCATCCAACATTCTATCATTTGCCCGATGGACTTACTCATATTTGATTGGAGAAGAAGAAATGAATAGTACAGGAAAAACTTTTTTGACAGATTACTTATTGCATTTGGCAGATGATGCATTGATCCTTGGGCATCGCAATAGTGAATGGTGTGGGCACGGACCTATTTTAGAACAGGATATTGCTCTCACGAATATTTCATTGGATTTAATTGGTCAGGCTCGAAGTCTTTATCAATACGCGGCAAATATTCTGAATGAGTCCCATCCCGCAAGAAATGTTTCAGAAGACACTCTTGCCTATTTGCGCGATAACAGGGAATTCAAAAATTGTCTGTTGGTTGAAATGCCTAATGGAGATTGGGCGCACACTATTTTACGTCAATTTTTTTTTAGCACTTACCAGTTTTTTCTATATGAAAAATTGGTTGGAAGTGTTAATGATACCATAGCCGCGATCAGTGCAAAGGCCATTAAAGAAGTAACCTATCATCTCAGATGGTCTGGCGAGTGGGTAATTAGATTAGGCGATGGCACAGATGAAAGCAAGGAGAGATTATTAAAAGCATTTGATATGCTTTGGCCTTTTACAGGCGAATTATTTCATATGGTGGAATACGAAATTGTGGCAGCCGATCTGGGAATTGGTGCAGACTTGAATTTGCTCAGGTCCAAATGGGACGAAAAACTAAAAATTGTTTTCCAGGAAGCTGGAATTTTATCAATAATCGAAAACAAAATCAAACCGGGTTCTAATTGGATGCAGTCGGGCGGCAAAATTGGAAAACATAGTGAGCACCTGGGATTTATTTTGGCCGAATTGCAATTCATGCAAAGAGCCTATCCCAATAGTGAATGGTAGAATTAAATGAGGAATCAGGTTGACATATCATCTGCAGAAATCAGCGAGATCCTCGAAGAAGTGATGGATCCGGAAATTCCTGTTCTAAGTGTGAATGATCTTGGAATTGTGCGAGATATATCCGTAAAAGACAAAGCTGTCCAGGTAACCATAACGCCAACGTATATGGGCTGCCCTGCTATGGACATGATTGCTGCTACCATAAAAATGACCCTGCTTTCTCACGGATTCACCGATGTTTCAATTAGGCAGGTCCTCTCGCCGGCATGGACCACAGATTGGATCAGCGAAAAAGGCAAACAAAAGTTACTGGAATACGGAATTGCCCCTCCAAATTCCAAACCGCAGTTTTGTAACACAGAATTCTTTACAGCAAACGAGGCGGTGCAATGTCCACATTGTTCATCGTGGAATACAAAAAGAATAAGTGAATTCGGTGCAACTGCCTGCAAGGCGCTATACCAATGTGCCGATTGCAAAGAACCCTTTGATTATTTTAAGTGTCATTAACAGTTCCTTACCAGATTGTACGGTTGATCAAGTGGTCGCACAAAAAAATTATATTTGTGTGCCTGATCATCTGAGAATTAAAATTTCAGATTCATATGTCCTCAATTTTGTTTCAAATCGAAAATGGAATAGCCACCCTTACGCTAAATCGACCTGATAAATTGAATTCGTTCAATAGAGAAATGGCATTGCTAATGCAAAACCGTTTGGACGAATGTAGTTCCCTCCATGAAGTTCGTTGCGTATTTATTACAGGCGCGGGGAAAGGATTTAGTGCCGGCCAGGATCTCGCTGAAATTTCAGGGAATGGTGCTCCATCAATGAATCAAATTTTGAGCGAACATTATAATCCTATCGTGTCCAGGATTCGAAATCTTCCCAAGCCCGTTGTTGCAGCGGTAAATGGAGTGGCTGCCGGAGCAGGTGCAAATATTGCCCTTTGCTGCGATGTTGTTATTGCGAGCGAATCAGCATCTTTTATCCAGGCCTTTTCTAAAATTGGATTAATACCGGATAGCGGCGGAACTTATTTCCTTCCAAGATTAGTTGGGTGGCAAAAAGCTTCAGCCCTGGCTATGCTGGGTGAAAAAATTTCTGCAGGCGAAGCAGAGAGGATGGGAATGATTTACAAAGCTTTTTCCAATGAATTATTCCCTGGAGAATCAAAAAAAATCGCACAAACACTTGCCAAAATGCCTACAAAAGGCCTTGCACTTACTAAACATGCACTTAACTATTCGTTCTCAAATTCACTCGAAGAACAATTGATTACCGAAGACGAACTGCAACAAAAAGCTGCAAATACAGAAGACTATCGTGAAGGAGTAAACGCATTTCTTAACAAGCGTGAACCAAAGTTCAAAGGAGTATAATGGATAAATCCAAAACAACAAAGATCATTGACGCAATGATCGCTAAAGATTATTTCAGTCAGTGGCTGGGAATTGAACGAATAGACGAGCATGAAGGATATTGTAAGTTGAAAATGCAACTTCGACCCGAAATGTGTAATGGATTTGAAATAATTCATGGTGGTGTTACCTTTTCTTTTGCCGACAGTGCCCTTGCATTTGCCTGTAATAGTTCAGGAAAGCATGCTGTTTCAATTGAATGTTCGATATCCCATATTAAATCCTTAAAAGCCGGAGAAAATATATTCGCTATTGCCGAATTGCAAAGTCTTTCAAATAAAATCGGAATCTACCATGTAAGAGTGGAAAGAGAAAATGGCGAATTGGTTGCATTATTTAAAGGAACGGTTTTTAGAAAAGACAAAGACTGGGAAACTGATTGATTCCAAAATCCCAAAGGAATTTTTATGTTTTATGAATTCAAAGGATTCAAACCTGTTGTTCATGAATCTTCATTTGTGCACCCACAGGCATGTGTAACCGGAAATGTGATTATCGGAAAGCATGTTTATATCGGTCCGGGAGCGGCACTGCGTGGCGACTGGGGAGGGATTGTAATAGAAGATGGCTGCAATGTGCAGGAGAATTGTATCATTCATATGTTTCCAGGCGTAACCGTTATCCTGAAAAAAGATGCTCATGTTGGACATGGGGCCATTATTCATGGAGCAACTATTGGCAGAAATAGTTTAATCGGAATGAATAGTGTGATTATGGATCATGTTGAAATTGGAGATGAATGCATTATCGGTGCGCTCAGTTTTATCAAAGCAAATGAAAAAATTCCAGCCAGAAGTTTGGTCGCTGGCAACCCCGCAAAAATCATAAAAGAAGTAAGTGATGAAATGATAAAATGGAAATCGGATGGTACTTCATTATATCAAAAACTTCCGGGCGAGATGAAAGAATTTTGGAAACCCACAGAACCATTATCTCAAATCGAAAAAAACCGTCCCTCGCAGGAAATCCTCTACAAAACATGGAAGGATTTTCAATCAGACCAATAACCAATCCCGATTTTTCTGCAAAATCATAATAGATATCTTTGCCACACTAATGGAGAAAAATAATTTCATCGATTACATCCGTGTGTTTTGCAAATCGGGTCATGGCGGCCCTGGGAGTAAGCATTTTATGCGCACCAAATTCAACCCCCAGGCAGGTCCTGATGGTGGTGATGGTGGCAGAGGTGGCCATATCATTTTAAGGGGAAACAAAAATCTCTGGACACTCCTCCACCTCAGGTATTATAAAAATGTACTGGCCGAAAACGGAGAATCTGGAAGTGGGAATAATTCAACTGGCCGGGCAGGGAAAGATATTTTCATTGATGTTCCTCTTGGTACAATCGCCAGGGATGAAGAAAACGGAAAAAAGGAAGCAGAAATCCTTGAAGACGGACAGGAAATTATCTGGATGAAAGGAGGAAGAGGGGGATTAGGTAACAGTCACTTTGCCACTTCAACCAATCAGGCACCTGAGTATGCGCAACCCGGAGAAGATGGTGAAGAAGGATGGAAGATTCTTGAACTAAAAGTTCTGGCTGATGTGGGCCTTGTAGGTTTTCCTAATGCGGGAAAATCAACATTGCTTTCTGTAATGACAGCTGCCCGTCCGAAAATTGCTGATTATGCTTTCACAACACTTACTCCTCAACTTGGAATGGTTGCGTATCGCGACAATCTTTCCTTTTGCATTGCAGACCTCCCTGGAATTATTGAAGGAGCATCCGAAGGAAAAGGCCTCGGCTATAGGTTTCTACGACATATTGAAAGAAATCCCGTTCTTTTATTCGTGATTCCTGCTGATAGTCAAAATCACGGCGAAGAATTTCAAATACTGGTTAAAGAGTTAGAAGCCTATAATCCCGAGTTGCTGCACAAAAAATTTATTATTGGAATCAGCAAAAGTGAAATGCTTGACGATGAATTGAAGACTGAAATTGCAAAAGAACTACCGAAAAATATTCCGCATTTATTTTTTTCGTCCTTTACGCAGCATGGTATTTTGCAATTGAAAGACTTACTTTGGAAAGTACTAAACGAAAAGGATTCCTGAAATTCATTAGCAGTAACTCCATTTGAAATACATCGGTCAATATCTCTCAGAATATTTTAAGCAGGAATCTGCGCGATATATACTTTTCATAGCTGCTATCCTTTCAGTTCTGATTTATTTCAATTACCAATATCATTTGGACAGCCAATATGCAAAGCATCTCAGCAATTTGTCCAGATTCATTTATTACTTCATTTTGTTCTTGGGTATTTATGTGATTTCATTTATCAGCCAAAAATTCTTTCATAAAAAACAGGCACCCTTAAGTCAAAAAGCTATTGCATTTATTTTGATTACTCCTGCACTGTTTGCATTCAGAATTAGTTTTGCATTGCACGAACCATTAATAAGATTATTTTCCGATGCTCAGTACCTCAATTATAATTTGCTAATTTTTGGTTGGGTTATAAGAGCGTTGGTTGTAATGATTCCCATTTATTTTTACTGGATAAAATTCGACCGCGGCAGGCAGCCTTTATATGGAACAACACGCAGCCAATCTTTGAAACCCTATTTTTTGCTTCTGGGATTTATTATCCCAATCCTGCTGCTATCTTTCAGGGATCCACATATGTTCAATTATTATCCCAGAGTGAAAATTCTTTTTAATGTTCCCGGCGCATCCTTTTTACGGTATTTGATATTCGAATGTTGCTATGGATTTGACTTTTTAAGCATTGAATTTTTTTTCAGGGGATTTTTGATCCTTGCACTCGCAAGAGAATTAGGACCCCGGCTCATAATTCCTATGGCTGCATTTTATTGCACGATTCATTTTGGAAAGCCCTTACCAGAATGCATCAGCAGTTTTTTTGGCGGAATTTTTCTCGGAGCGATTTCCTATCGGACAAAATCCATTTGGGGTGGACTGGTAATGCACCTCGGCATCGCCTGGTTTATGGAACTGGCTGGAATTTTCCTACGGTAACGCATGGTTGAAACTGCATAAACTACTATTGCATATTTCATTTTTCCGCTCTATTTTTCTTAAAACCTTCTTATGGCAAGCCCAATCCTATCTGCATTTGCTGCTATTCGCAATCATCTTACTGCAAATGGCACACACAAATCTGCCAAAAGCATTCTTTTTGTAATTCTTAAAGATCTCAATTATTTGCTGAGATCTGTTTGGTTATTTTTTCCCCCTATTCTATTTCTATTGGTCTGTTACCAGGTGTTTTGGAATTTATCGCAGGGTCAGGATGTGCTTGTTTCAGTATTTGAAGACAGATTTACATTCATCAGGTTCATGCTTGCACATACCCTGTGGGTTTTCATGACATGGTATACAAGTCGCCTTTTATCGTATGCGAAAGAGAAAAATAATCCCGTACATCTTCCACAAATATTGTTCACTCATATTCCCAGGATCCTGGGCTTTATGTGCTACACTATTGTTTTATTAGCATTCATCCGGAGTACTAAAAGCCTCACCAGGCAATCGTCGGGATATTATAGTTTATTGCTTTGGTTAAGTTTGTTTTATTATGTGTTCCTCAACTGGCTGGCAGGCAAAATCAAAACTTATTCAATCAGGGTATTGGCCCTTTCTCTTCCTGTTATCCTCGTTATATTAGTAACTATTGGAGCGTCTAATTTTTATCCATGGACGATCATTAGCGTACTGGCATTTATGCAGGTTTATTTCGTGTTTTTTGTAGTTGGAAGAAGGAGAATTATTGAGCAAAAAAATGCAGAACACAAAGAAGCAAAAACAGAAGGGTTGGTCGCAAGATTAGCCAATTTTTTTATGGTACCACCTAATGAAAGAATTGTTTTTGTTTTCTTTAATATATGTGCAACTATTTTTCTCTTCTTTTATATTTTATGTTTCGAAAGCCTTTCGTTTGCTTTATGGGTTCGCACCTGCACGCTGGTTTTCCTCGCATTTTCATTTTTGGTAGGTATTACGAATATCATTTCATTTTTTTCTGTCAAGTATAGCATCAGCTTCCATATCATCTTAATTACCCTGGCATTTATTACAGGGAAAGTTGAATCTTATCGCGTAGAATTGGGACCTAAGAAAAATCCATCCGCTCAATTTTCCCAAAGGCTTGATTTGAAAACTTATTTTGATCACTGGCTCGGGCAAAGAAGCAATGAATTAAATAATGCTGCGGATAATTCTTATCCTGTATTTCTCGTGATGGCAAATGGTGGCGCATCCAGATCCGGCTACTGGGTTGCATCTGTCCTTAGCAAACTGGAAGATTCAACAAAGGGAAATTTTTCGCATCATTTGTTTTGTTTATCCGGTGCTTCCGGAGGAAGTTTGGGGAATGCGACTTTCTTTAGTTTGCTTAGATATAAAGATCAGCTTCCAAAATCGGATACTGCAAATCTCGAAGCTTCTAAAAAATATTTGCAGTCGGACTTTCTCACTTTTACGCTCGCTAATATGTTGGGTCCGGATTATTTCCGGCACCTGTATCCAATTAATCTTTTCAAAACAAATCGTGCAAACGCGTTGATCCGATCAATTGAAGAAGCTCCGAAAGACAATGTGTTGTTGAAAGATAAATTAGGAGATGGCTTTTCTGAATTTGTAACCAAAAAAGGTGATACTGCTTATAATCTTCCCATATTATTTATTAACTCAACCAGAATGCAGGACGGTGCGCCTTCCGTCATCAGCAATATTTTGATCAACAGTAGTATTTACAATGGTCGTGTTGATGTACTAAACCTCCTGGATTCAAATCAGGAAATGAAACTGAGCACAGCTGTTGAACTTGGGGCAAGCTTCCCTTATGTTTGTCCGGCCAACAGAATCGATTATACCTCGCCTACCGGAAAAGTGTATTCGAATTATTTTGTTGACGGTGGTTATTTTGATAATTCCGGAGCAGGGGTTGTGCATGAAACGATTCTGGAATTGTTACAGGTGATGAATGATACAACCAACTCAAATATTTCGAGGTATAAAAACAAAATTCAGTTTTATGTGGTTCATATTCTCAACGATCCATTTGGGAGCACCCCACTGAATCCGGTTGGGTCGATAAGAAACGATCTCGCTGCGCCACTTATAACTTTGGCGGGTTCTTATGGTACACAGACTTCAACTAATGATCGCAGGCTGGTAAAATATTTACAATTGATTTATAGTTCACCCAATCATTATATTCCAATCAATCTTTATCGTGAAAGAGATAGTGTTGTATTTTCTATGAACTGGGTCATTTCCAGAAAAACATTGGGAAATATGGATCTGCGTTTAAATGAGAGTGATACTCTTAAAAAACTCATTCATTTTATCAATGCATCACCAAAATAAATTTTTTGAAAACAAATTGAAATGCCTGATTATTTCGGGCATTTTTTTTAAATTTGAATCAGCTCCCGAAATAACTTACTCTTAAGAACCAGTTCATTTCTTCTTAATCTTTCCTCCTCAACTTTGTGTTGCTCACTTGTCCAAACTTTATTGCTTTTCTATTTCACGTATTGCCGCAAATCACGCCATAGGCGAGAAGCAAAGACGCAAGCTTAAACTCAAATGATTGCTTCGCCCGTAAACGAAGTAATAAAAACTATGACATATGAACACACAATCAAAATTCAAAATGACAGCAAAAGTCATAATGACTTTAATCTTAATTAGTGGTACTGTTTTCACACTAAGGGCACAATTCAATTTTCCCAATGAACCCAATGAAAAAACAGCGGTTATAAATTACCTTGGATACCAGGATCAAATGTTGCTGTTTTATGTACAATATGAAAATAATAACGCATCAAAATTCTTTGTAACCATCAGACAGGAAGATGGAACTACTATTTTTCAGGATGCGTTTTCTGACAAAAAATTTGAGAAGAGATTCAGGGTGCCCATCCAGGATAGTCACAAGCTAACTTTTACCATTAGTGATCGAAAATCCAACTACACACAGGCTTTCGAAATAAAAGCCAGTTCAAGAGTAGTTGAAGACATTTCGGTGCATGAAATTGATCAAAAATAGGGTTGTCATTTACAGAATTTTCACCCTTTAACAATGTGTCGTTTGTTTTTTAGTGTACGTTTGCCTTAATTAAATGGCATACACATGAGAAAAACATTTTTAGCGATTGCGCTACTCTTTTCCATTTTCAAATCATACGCCGACGAAGGAATGTGGTTGCCCATTTTTTTGGGGCAACAGGTGTATGATGATATGGTAAAAAGAGGGTTGAAACTTACTAAAGAACAGTTGTATAGTATCAACAAAGCTTCCATTAAAGATGCTATTGTAATTTTTAATGGAGGGTGTACAGGCGAAATTGTGAGTAGTGATGGTTTGGTATTTACAAATCACCACTGCGGATATGAGGCTATTGCTGCTGCAAGCACCGTGCAAAACAATTATTTGCACGACGGGTTTTTTGCAAAAAGCAGGGGCATGGAAATTCCTTCCAAAGTGTACGTTCAATTTCTCCTGAGGATTGATGACGTAACCAAACAGATTGACAGTGCTCTCAACGGACTTAATGCCACAGATCGAGCAAAGAAACAATCTGAAATTTTGGCCGAGATCAACAAAAAAAATTCTGATGCCACACAAAATATTGAGGGAAGAGTAAGCGTACTTTTCAAAGGAAATCAGTTCCTGCTTTTTGTCTATCAAAAATATACAGACCTTAGGTTGGTAGCAGCACCTCCGGAAAGTATTGGAAAATTTGGTGGAGATACAGATAATTGGGAATGGCCCAGGCACACTGGCGATTTTTCCGTTTTTCGTGTTTACATGACGAAGGACGGTAAGCCTGGTGACTATGCCGCAGATAATGTTCCTCTCAAACCAAAATATTTTCTGCCAGTCTCCATCAAAGGTTTTAAGGATGGAGATTATAGCATGATCTACGGTTATCCTGGCAGCACAAACCGTTATGAAACCTCCTACGGAATAAAGCTGGCTACTGAAATCAACAATCCTTCGCTTGTTGACTTAAGAGATATCAGGTTAAAACTGATGTTTGAAGAAATGAAGAAGGATCCTGCGGTTAGATTACAACTTGCTCCTTCATATGCTTCTATCGCTAACTACTGGAAATTCTACGATGGTGAAACCAAACAATTGTTGAAGTATCACATTTTTGAACAAAAGCAAGCACTGGAAAATACCTACAAAACCTGGGCAAAGGGAAAGCCGGAATTTGAAAATGTTTTCAATGACTGGCCCAAAGTATACGATGCATGGAGACCTTATGCCAAACAACGGGTCTATTTGATTGAAGGAGTTTTGGGTTCGCCTCTGGCAAAATTTGCATCTACACTTGTGAAACTCGAGAGTGATATGGTGAAATCCGGGGTGGATGCAGGCGCTGTTAAGCAAGACATCGAAGCAGCAAAAACAGCAAGGAAGAGTTTTCTTGATGCAGAAAATCGCGCATCAGACCAAAAAATTATGGCGGCGACATGTATGAGATATTACCTGGACGTGGACAAAAATCAACACCCGATTGGATTCTATGAATCCTTGAAATCAAGCTTTGGAGATTTGAAAGAAGAAGGAACCTATAAGAATTGGGCGAATTCAGTTTTCAGCAATACTATGATTTTGAATGATGCAAAATGGGACGCGTTTACGAAAAACCCTGACCCAATTGTTTTGCAGGCTGACCCTGCATTTGCATATGCTGGCGTATTCGTAAAAAACTACACAAATAAATACGATCCTTTTTATCAGCAGTTCCTTGCAAAAAATAATGATCTCGCGAGACTTTACCTCAAAGGAATCATGCAAATGGATCCTAAAAAGAAAATGTATCCGGATGCTACTTTCACAATGCGTGTTTCCTACGGAAATGTGAAAAGTTATGTTCCCAAAGATGCAGTGAAATATGATTATGTAACTACAATGTCAGGTGTTTTAGAGAAATACAAACCCGGCGACTACGAATTTGATCTTCCGGCAAAACTGATTGACCTGGCCCAGAAAAAAGATTATGGTCAGTATATTGACAAAATTCACAATGATCTCGTGGTTTGTTTCATTACCACAAATGATATCACAGGTGGAAATTCAGGATCGCCAGTTATGGACGCAAATGGAAATTTAATCGGACTGGCGTTTGATGGTAACTATGAAGCCCTAAGTCACAAACTGGCGTTTGATAAAGATCTTAATCGTACGATTTGCGTTGATATTCGTTATGTGCTCTGGTGCATAGACAAATTAGGAGGAGCTTCAAATATTATCAATGAATTAAAATTAGTCAAATAGCGTCTTAGCGTATCTTGGCGTCTTCGCGAAAAATCTCAGATATTTTCAATAAAAGCATACAAATTAAAATTTCCATCCTTCACCAGGGTGGAAATTTTTTTTTGTAATTCGCCCTTATCAATTTCTTTCATTTTCTTTTGCTGAATCAATTGAAATGCTTTTTCAGTCAGCAGCCACATTTTCTTTTCATCATTATTTTCAACTTTAAGAGATTTTTTTATTTCCGTCATCAACTCATCTATTCCTGTTTTTGAAGAAGCAACCGTTTTTACAATCGGAATTTCATGGTGTACTCTCGCAATGGCTGGAGAAAGCATCAACCTCAAATTTCTCTCGAACAAATCTGCATCCGGTCGGTCACTTTTGTTTACAACAAATATGTCTGCTATCTCCATAAGACCAGCTTTCATAGTCTGAACCTCATCTCCTGCTTCTGGAACCAGGACCACCATTGTGGTATCGGCAAGGCCGGCAATTTCAATTTCGCTTTGTCCTACCCCTACTGTCTCAACAATTATGTATTTAAATGGGCCCGCTTTCAATAAGTCTGTGATTTCAATAATTTTTGGGTTGAGTCCGCCATGTGATCCTCTTGAAGCAAGCGAACGGATAAAAACTCCGGGATGAGTATACCATTCGCTCATGCGTATGCGATCGCCAAGTAATGCGCCCAGGCTAAATGGCGATGAGGGGTCCACACAAATAACAGCAACCATTTCATTTTCTGCAACAAAAGATCCGATAATTGAATCAACGAGTGTGCTCTTGCCTGCGCCGGGCGGACCAGTTATACCAATTATATTCGCAGTTGAAATATTAGGGAGCGCCTTAAGTAAATGTTCATAGGCACCCGCTTCATTTTCAATTAGCGAAATGCAGCGGGAAATAGTTTTAAAATCTCCTGCCATGATTCTGTCAAGTTGCTCTTTAAGATGCACCATTTATTTTACTTTATGCTGTGCTTCCATTACGCAATTATTCCTAACGGTTAGCAGCTTTGTTGAGCTGTAATAGTTTGGCGTATTTGAGAAAAGTTTGATACGCAACGGTACGGGCAATTATTAATCCTTTGCTTCCATCCAAAAATCCACCTTTCAGGAGATAACCAGATACAAAAGCAAAAGCAGGATTCACAATTAACTTTAATACGGAAGATTTTTTTCCCTGTTCATACATCGCCTTTGCCTGAATGCTTGTGAATTTATTCATTTGTGCGATATGCTCTTCAATCGTATAATAAGTATAGTGAAGAATGTCTCCGGGAAGGTGTTTAATACGAGTGCCCTTTTCCATTTCAATTTTATCGTGAGGATTGGTGCCGGCCCATTTTGATTTTTTCCTGTTAATGAGGCGCAATTTTGTGTCGGGATACCATGTCCCATGCCTTATCCATTTGCCACAATAATTTGTACATCGGTTCATGGAATATCCGTCGAATTCAAATGGATGTTGTTTTAGGATTTTGATTTTGTTGCGAAGTATTTCGTCCGCAGCTTCATCAGCATCGAGTGAGAATACATAATCGTTGCCTGCCTGATTCAGTGCGAAATTTTTCTGTTCAATATATCCCAGAAAAGGTTGTTCGATAAATTTAGCACCAAATTCCAGGCAAATATTTTTGGTTTGATCAGTAGAAAGGGAATCAACAACTACAATTTCATCAGCAATATCTTTCACACTTTCCAGGCAGCGCCTGATATTTTTTTCTTCGTTTAGTGTGATAATTACTACTGAGATTGAAGGCATGAAAATGGATTAGTGCTCAAAAATAATGAAATCCGTAAGCCCGGTGCATAACAAAATTATTGGTGAACTTTATTTTTCAGTAATATTGATACATGACGAATTTCATTCCGATTTTCCCTTTGGGGATCGTGGTGTTTCCGGGTGAAGAAGTGAATCTCCACATATTCGAACCGAGGTACAAGCAGTTGATCAAAGAGTGTTTCAGTGATGCAAAGCCCTTTGGCATTCCTACTGTAATCAATAATAAAATGTGCGAAATGGGAACCCTGGTGAAAGTTTCCGAAATCGTGAAAACCTATGATAATGGGGAAATGGATATTAAAACCAGGGGACAAATGGTTTTTAGAGTTCTCGAAGTAATTAAGTCTGTCCCGGATAAACTTTATAGTGGGGCGATTGTAAATTACCCCGACAATATCGAAGAAGGCAATCGGGACCTCATGCAAAAGGTTGTGAATGGCATTCGCGAATTACATAAACTTTTAAAGGTTTCGAAGAATTTTCGCAAACCAGATGAGCAGCTCAGCACTTATGATGTGGCACATCATGTGGGCTTTTCTGTTGAAGAAGAATATGAATTGCTGGGACTCACACAGGAATTACAAAGACAGGAGTATTTAAAAAGACATCTCAGCAAAGTACTTCCCGTAATGGCCGAAATGGAACAGTTAAAAGAAAAAGTAAAACTTAATGGCCATTTCAAAAATCTCTCTTCCTTTGAATTTGATTTCTGATTCAAATTTTTATGATTAGAAGAATTATAGGATTTTTGATAAGGAATCCTCTAAATTCATTTAATCGTGATCGTTACTATCTGTTTTGATTTTGGAAATACGCGCAGGAAATATGCTGTATTTGAAAATCGTGAGATTAAAATTGAAGGCATTTTGCAGGATGATTCCGTAGAGGGAATTCGATCTCTCATCAGTCAGTACCAGCCCCAAAAAACCATACTTTCTTCTGTAATTACCCATGATCCGGCTATAGAAGAATTTTTATCGGCAAATTCAAAATTTCATCTCCTTTCACATACAACAAAATTGCCATTTACTACTCCGGTTGGCAAACCTGAAACTATAGGAGCAGATCGCCTTGCCCTTTGTGCCGCTGCGGTAGAATTTTTTGCCGGGAAACACAACCTGGTCGTGGGGCTGGGAACAGCGGTCACATATAATTTTATCAGCAAGTATCACGCATTTCTTGGCGGAGGAATATCTCCTGGGATGGAATTGAGATTAAAATCTCTAAATGATTACACTGCAAAACTTCCCCTGGTAAAGCCCGACTGGAACTTTCCGCTGATTGGATATGATACCCGAACAAATATCACGAGCGGCGTGATTTTGGGCATGGCAAAAGAGATTGACGGAATCATTGATGCCTATGCAGAAAGGTATGGTAACTTTAACGTGCTTTTAACCGGGGGTGATTCGGCCTATTTTGCGCAACTCCTGAAAAATAAGATATTTGCAGACCCTCATCTAATCTATAAAGGCTTGTATGCTATCAGTGAGTATAATAACTAACTGCAGGAGAATTGTTTTATTTGGTTTGATCTTTTTAATCTGTAATAAAGTTTCTTCTCAAGAAAACTCTCCCTACTCCAGATACGGTCTCGGTGATATTCTGCCGAGCCAAAATATCCACAATCGCGCAATGGGTGGCGTTGTTGCCGCTTACGCCGATGTGCAAACGATCAATTTTGTAAACCCGGCTTCTTATTCCAGATTAAGAGTTACCACATTTGATGTGGGCCTGGATTATACCAGCCATACTCTAAAAAGTACTAACCCTGTAGACAAATTCACTTCTTCGAACCTGGTTCCATCATATTTGCAAATTGGCGTTCCGCTTAGCAGAAAAGGACACTGGGGAATGAATTTTGGCTTGAGACCCATTACGCGAATCAGTTATAAGCTGGACAAATCAACCCGTCTTCCGGGAATTGACAGTGTGAATTATTTGTACGAAGGAAGTGGCGGTTCTTACCAGGTTTATGCAGGTACGGGAATTGGAACGAAGCATATTAGTATCGGAATAAATCTCGGTTATCAATTCGGTAATAAAGATTATAGCACTAAAGTGCAGTTCGAAAATGATACCCTTCTTTACTATAAATCCAAATCGTCTGATTCTACATCTTTCGGTGGGGTATTTGTGCATGGAGGCATACAATATCAGGGCAAAATTGGCAAAACTACCTGGCTGAAACTGGGAGCATATGGCCAATTGAAAAATGAAATGAATGCCAAAAGAAATATTTACAGGGAAACATTTCAAACGGATCCGGTTACAGGTGATAAGCAAATCGACAGTGTTTATGCTAACAGAAATCAGAGCGGAACCATTATATTTCCGGGAACATTGGGCGTAGGTTTCTCAATCGAAAAAGAAGACAAATGGTCATTCGGGGCAGACTATAGCTATTCTAAATGGAGTGACTACAGGTACTATGGAGAAGTAGATCAGGTGAGAGATACATGGCAGGCGAGAATCGGTGGACAGCTTATTCCCGACATAAAAAGTAAATCGTACTGGAACAGTGTTTCTTATAGAGTTGGTTTTTACTACGGACCAGATTATGTGCAAATAGATGAGAAGCTTCCGAGGTATGGATTTACATTCGGTGCAGGTTTACCAGTACGTAAATTTGGAGCTTACAGTTTGTATAATAATCAGTTTACCATCATTAACACAGCATTTGAAGTAGGAGCGAGGGGAAATAAAAACAGCAGTGTAAAAGAAAGTTTCTTCAAAATTTCTGTTGGTCTCACTTTGAGCGATCTTTGGTTTATCAAACCAAAATACAATTAATGTATTCTTCGATTTCCACAAGGCTAAAAATATTAATGGCAGCTTTAACCATAAGCTGCTTTTTTGTTTACGGTTGCGAGAACGATATACGTGAACTGCAGGAACGGACCGCGAAAAAAATTGGGGTTGAAGAAGCGAAAAATGTTGAAGGCTACATGAGCCGAGGTAGTAAAATGACGGGAAAAATGACGGCACCATTAATGTACAGGTACCAGGATACGGTGCCAAGATTTGAATTTCCGAATACTATTCATGTTGACTTTTTCGACGATTCTTTAAGAGTAGAAAGCACTCTTGATGCACATTTTGCAAAATATCTGGAAGGCCAGAGTAAAGTTTATTTGCGCGACAGCATTATTGCAATTAATAAAGTGAACCAGGATACACTTCGCTGCAGGGAACTATGGTGGGACCAGAACCTTCAAAAATTCTACACTGAAAAAGCAGTAAGGATTTATAAAAAAGACGGTACCATTTTATTTGGAGATGGAATGGAATCCACACAGGATTTTACCAATATCAAAATCCTTCATCCAAACAACAGTATTTTCAAGGTGCCCGCCAATCAATTCCCGCAATAAAATTTCTAAACAAATTATAACTTCGCCTGTTCTTCTACTTTCTTAAACCAATAATTTTTCAAGATGGAATACCGCAGAATGGGTCGCACCGGCCTCCAGCTGAGCGTGCTTTCTTTCGGAAGCTGGGTAACTTTTCATAAACAAATTGACGACAGTATCGCTGATGGATTGATGGGACAGGCTTACGATTCAGGAATAAACTTTTTTGATAACGCCGAGGCCTATGCGCTGGGAGAAAGTGAAAAAATGATGGGCCGTGTTTTAAAAATGAAAAATTGGGATCGTACTTCTTACGTACTTTCTTCAAAAGCATTTTTTGGATGGAGAGGAAAAAATAATAAACCCAATCAAACAGGATTAAGCAGAAAGCATTTATTTGAAGCCTGCCATGAAGCGTTGGAGCGTTTACAAACAGATTATCTTGACCTCTTCTTTTGTCATCGTCCAGACCCATCTGTTCCAATTTCGGAAGTGGTATGGACAATGCATAATTTAATTCAGCAGGGAAAAGTTTTGTATTGGGGAACCAGCCAATGGAGTGGAGCAGAAATCATGGAGGCACATCGGGTTGCCCAGGAATTTAAATTGATTGGCCCATCGATGGAACAACCTCAGTACAACATGTTCGAGAGATTTAAGATGGAACAAGATTATTTACCTGTATTTCAAAATGTAGGATTGGGTACAACCATATGGAGTCCGCTTGCAGCCGGGTTCCTTACGGGAAAGTATCTGGAAGGTATACCCGAAGGATCAAGACTTGCCATTCCGGGCTTCGACTGGCTGAAAGATCGATGGTTGCAGGAGGATAAAATCAAAAAGCTGAAAAAATTAGCTGAGCTCGCAAAAAAACTGAATGTCACTCTCGCTTCACTCGCTATTGCATGGACAATCAAAAATCCAAACGTTACTACTGCAATTCTCGGTGCAACAAAAAGCGAGCAGCTTACAGATAATTTGTCTGCACTTGATACACTAAACAAATTAACACCAGAAGTGATGGAGAAAATCGACAAGATTCTTCAAAACAAACCGTTTATGGATCTGGCTTAATTCCCGATTTGCCCATATTCATTCTTACAAAGATAATAAAGAGTACCAAGTACCTAGTGTTATGTTAATTGTAAAGTGACCAATTCAGTCGCGAATTGTGGGAGTTCAAACCTAAGGATATTAAGCTCTCAAAATTATATTCGTTGGTAGCAATCCGGATCCACTCGCTCCACTGGTGGGGAGCTC
>PSRI01000189.1 GCA_003175935.1 Bacteroidota bacterium | reverse complement strand
CTTCAACAACCAGTAACCTTAAACCTTCAACAACCAGTAACCTTAAACCTTCAACAGATCTTCAACTTTCAACCTTCAACTTATAAAGGCGTATACTTTATCTCTTCCAAAGAATATTGTATACGCCTTCTTTATGCTGGATGAGCTTATTGAAGTCAGCGGGATGGAGCCCTGCCGGACTCATTTCAAATGCTTTGAAGCCAAATCCATTCATATACTCCACATATTTCATCGGCTCCTCATTAATTTGTTCCATAATGCCCGGTGAAAATTCAGAAAGCACATGATCCGTAAGAGAAAGTGCATGAGATGCACCTCTGAGTGCAGTAAATTCGTATCCTTCAATATCTATTTTCAAAAATTTTATTCTCTTTTCACTCACATTATTCTCGCGAAGAAATTTATCCAGCACAATCGTCTGCACATCTACCGTAACTTTCGATTTCTCATGTTTAATAAAGGAGTGTCGCCCCTGGTTATAGTCTTTATATAAATGCAGTTGCATGACTCCTTCCTTATTGTCGACGGCTGCATTCACAACTTTGATATTGTCTTTGTGATTCATCTCCACATTTTCGCTCAGTAATCTGAAATTATTGGGCTCGGGTTCAAATGCAAAAACCTGGGGCTTTGCTTTGTAAGAAAGTACCAGTGAATACCAACCAATATTAGCACCAATGTCAAGTATGAGATCACCATCATTTATGCCAATTTCGTTGAGAATATATTGGGTGATATAATCTTCCGAATAAACTCCCCATTTATAATAGATATCCGTTCCGATACCATCGCGAATCGAGAATTTGAATTTCAAACCATATTTATCGGCATCAGCAATCAGGAATTTTTTTGGCCAAACAAAACGATAGAACACATGCCTGATGCGGTTGACAAATAGTTTTGATTTCATGTTTGTAATTTTTATCTAAGTACTAAGTACTCAGTACTAAGTACTATTAATTCTGCTCCAATTCATCTTTCGACGGAAGCTTTGGAAAACTATTATGCGGATCTGCCTGATACCAGAAAACAACAGAACTGATATCCGATTTCTGAACCAGGTAAGTTCCATTTCCTTTCCATCCCAAATCCTGTATGGTCACTTTCAAACCTTTTTCAAAACGCACAGGGTCCATAATATGCCATCGATATAATCCAAACCTGGTTTGCGAAGTATACAATCCATCCGGACGAATCACCTGGGGAAGACCGGCATATGCCGTAGAAAACTCAGTGTATTTATTATTCACTTCGAAATCGTAGGATCCGCAGAAATAATCTTCTGTGCCCGTACCATTGATAGTTGGAAACTGGGTGTCCCCATCCATATAGAATTTTATTTCTCCTTCTCCCCACCATCCATTGTTATGCGTGCCGACAGCCATATAGGTTCCAACATATTGGCCCTTTCCTTTTATGCTGTCAACGAGTGTGTAAATTCCTCCTTCAACAGGATTTTTTCTTCTGTATTGAGCATGAAAATAGGCCGCGTCATCGGGTACCTCAGTTAACGTATAATCTACCTGGTAGTACAAAGTCATTTTTTCACTGTTGATATTTTGCATGGTGATCCTGCATTTCTTTCTGAAAGGCATCACCCAATAGCAATTGAATGCACTTCCCGGGTTTACAGTAACCGGCAATGAGTTTAATTGAGCGTATCCACCCCATCCGCTTCCAAAAAAATCACCAACCGGAACTTCTACAGAAGGTTCTTTTTCATCATCCCAATAAAAACGCAGAATGGAAAATCTCCAGTTTCCCGTAGGCGTCATCCAAATATGTTGAATTGCACCTGAAGCGCTGATATCTGCAATGGTAAAAGTTTGTCCGGGCTCGATCACCACAAATGGATTTACTTTCCATCCCTGGCCCAAATCCCGCGCTGCTCTTTTTGCAGATCCGTTTTCAAGAGTTGCCATTCCGCCTTTTCCAGGCTCTCCAGTTGGATTTTCAGGACTTATGGATCTGGTCTTAGCATCGGAGAGGCGATACAAATTGGATAGATTCATATTGAGGCCGTCAAATTTTCCACCCTTTTGCGCGAAACTTAAGAAACTTGTTGCACAAAGAATGGACAGGGCAAATGTTTTTTTCATACGCAGTTGTTTTGGAAGAATAAAACTTCGGTTAATCGTTACGGTTATATTTACGAACCAATACCCGACTCCATAAAAGATGCAGTGTCCCAAATGGATCCTTAAAACTCTCAATATTTCCTTCTTTATCGCGGGAAACTCCATCGGAAATTCCTAATCTTTTTATAATCATCTTTATTTTGTGGCTGTTGCGATGTACTATTTCCTGTCTGCCGCATATTTCACTCCTGCAACATTTCTGATCTTATCCAAAAGCGAGATTAATTCAATGCTTTCTTTAAAACTCATTAGCGGACTTTCAATCAATCCTTTTTGTAAACATTCTCCAACATGCCTTGCTTCATATTGATATCCGAATCCAGATTCTTTTTCAACTGGTATGATTTGTTTACTATCAACTCTTTCAGGATAATATTCAATTGTAGCGCTTGGTTCGTAAAACCTCGTTGTGAGTCTGATTCTTCCTTTATTCCCATTGATATCCGCTTCTGTAGCGAGATTAGAACTGAAGGTTGAAAACAGTTGTGCAAGTGCACCATTTTTATATTTGAAAAGTACGGCGCATTGTTCGTCTACACCTTCTGCTGTTGGTGTAATACTCGCCTCAACAACATCTGGAATTCCCATCATTGAAATGGTTATAAAAACATTGTAGATGCCAATATCCAAAATAGTTCCTCCACCGAGTGCCGGATCAAATAGTCTTGCCGGTACCGGAGGAGCGGGAGCGAAACCAAAATTCACCAGCATGCTTTTAATAGTACCGAGTTTTCCTGACTTCACTAAATCAACAGTGGTTCTGTAATGAGGCATAAATTTGGTCCACAATGCCTCCATTAAAAAAACTTTTCGATCCCTTGCTACATCAACCATCTGTTGAACTTCATGAAGGTTCATAGCAAATGGTTTTTCACACAAAACCGGCTTGCCTGCATTGAGGCACATTACGGTATTTTCTTTATGCAGATTATGTGGCGTTGAAATATAAATAACATCGACTTCAGGGTTTGCCGCAAGTGCCTCGTAGCTGTCATGAATATGCGCTACGGGGAACTCCCTAGCAAATGCCAGAGCTGATTCTTTAGTTCGCGAGCCTACAGCTACCAATTCCGCATTTTCAACCAGGCGGAGATCTGCGGCAAATTTTCTTGAAATTCTACCGGGACCCAGGATTCCCCAACGGACCTTTTGAGGCATGTTTTAAATTTTGTGTAAGATAAAGGTTACAAGGTATAACAATAGGATATTCAGCGCGCTAATATACTCCCAGGAACCTTGAAATTCATGGTGTGCCGACTTAAATCTCATCCCAATAAAATAGAATCATTTATTTATCGTTTGATATATGCCGGTTACCGTACCCCGGGCAATTTTCAAATATCCATTCATAAAAAACCGGCCGGTTTAGCCCCAGAAAGGGCCTTGCAGCGTCAGCTTCAAGAAGCCGATTTCATTCAAATTTTATTGTGCATTTGAACTGTGTAACGTGGTATAGTACCAAGTACCTAGTACTTAGTACCCAGACAAGCAAAATCCCTGCCTGCGGCAGGCAGGCAAAATCTAAAATCCTAAATCCTAAATCCTAAATCCAAATGAAAAGCCAAACACTCGTTTACGAAAGCAAATCCACCTGTGAGAAAATTAAGTTGCATAACCTCGTGGATAAATTAATGGAAGGATTAATTCCTGAAGCGGTGAACCGCAGAAGTCTGATCATAAACGATGTTAATCCGAATATCCAGGTTGATACCGACGAAAATGTTTTAGCATTTGTGATTGTAAAATTGCTTACTACTGTAGTAAATCACACTGAAAGTAACTGCATTCATATTAATGCAAGCTCCAGTGGAAATCATACATCGATCCAGGTAAAGGACCATGTGAGCTCCGGAAAAAATAACTACGTATACGGATTGGGCCAGGTTCAAAATCTCCTCCAAAAACTGGGAGGCGCCATTTCGGTTAGTTGTAGCAGGACCATGGGTACCATAGTGGCTTTTAGTTTCAATAATTCACTTTCGGCTGCTTAATTACAACATACCCCTTTAGTTTCGGTTTTAAATTGTTGAGTCCGGTTAACCGGACTTTTTTTTATGCCCATCCAGCATTGCCCGGACTTGATCAATCGATTGCAGCAAAATGAGATTCTATTTTTCAATCACTCCTGAAATTATTTCCCTATTTTTAAAACCTTTGTGTCATCCGATTATTTGAATGCATGGCGGTACTAGCACTTGACTTAGGGGGAACAAAATTAGCCTCGGCAATTTTTTCAAATGAAGGTGAAATTCTTTCGAGACATTCTTTGACTCTCGACGGGAGAACCGGAAGTGAAGCAGGTGCACTCATCAAATCAACCATACAGCATTTTCTGGAGTCAGGCATTATCGATTCCATCGGAATTGCAGTTCCTGGTATTTGTCATCAACATTCAGGAACTGTGTGGGTGCCCAATATTGCGGGTTGGGATGATTATCCCCTCATAAACGAATTGGAATCAGTGTCAAAAGGAATTCCCGTTGCCATGGACAGCGATCGTGCCTGTTCCATTTTAGGCGAGTGGTGGAAAGGAAATGCAGGCGATTGCAGTGATGCCATTTTTATGGCGGTAGGTACTGGTATCGGAGCTGGAATCCTGATCGACGGTAAAATTTTAAGAGGCGCAAATGATATTGCCGGAGCTATTGGCTGGATGGCATTGAATAAACCTTTTGAAGAAAAATATATTTCGTGCGGAAACTTCGAATATCACGCTTCGGGTGAAGGTATCGCAAAAATTACCCGTGAGTGGCTGGTAAAGCATGAGTCTTATGTGGGTCCATTGAGAAATATTTCTTCTGAAAGAATTAACGCACACGATTTGTTTCGAGCTTACGATGCCAGGGATGAATTGGCAATAAAAGTTATTGAAGAATGCATTTCTTATTGGGGAATGGCCACTGCTAATCTTGTGAGTATTTTCAATCCGGAAAAAATTATTTTCGGCGGTGGTGTATTCGGCCCGGCAATTCCCCTTATCCCACAAATACAAAAAGAAGGAGCCAAATGGGCGCAACCCATAAGTATATCCCGAGTGAAATATGAGCCGTCTGCACTTGGTGCTGATGCCGCATTGTATGGTGCTGCCAGTTTGAACCTGCACTCAAAAATCTGATATTGGAAAATCGGCTCTATAGTAAGCGTATCGTATTTGCCACTGCCTGTCTCGGAATGCTTTTGTTCGGAGTGAGTTTGATCACTCTGGGTTCAGTGGCAACGCCGTTGCGTGAAAAATTCATGCTCGATGAAATCGGAATCGCAGGCATGTTTTCTATTCTTCCCTTTGGATTTCTTGTGGGCTCACTCATTTTTGGTCCTATTTGCGATCGTTTTGGCTACAAATTATTGTTAGCGATTTCCTGTATACTGTTATTCTTTGGCTTTGAAGGAATTGCTTTTTCTACAACCTCAACCATTCTTAAAGCGAGCATTTTCCTATTCGGTACCTGTGGTGGCGCTATCAATGGAGCAACCAATGCGCTTGTGTCTGATATCAGTAGTTCTGAAAAAGGTGCGAACCTTAGTCTGCTTGGCGTTTTCTTTGGTATAGGGGCCCTGGGAATGCCTTTTTTCTTAGGATTGCTTCGGAATACTTATTCATTTGAAACAATTCTCGCAGCGGTTGGATGGTTTAGTTTATTTGTGGGAATTGCAATTTTGCTTGTAAAATTTCCCTCTTCAAAACAGGTTTATGGATTCCCATTGTCAAAAATGGGTGTATTAATCAAAGACCCATTCATTATTTTAATTGCCTTTTATCTTTTTTTGCAAAGCAGTTTTGAGGCGATAATTAATAACTGGACCACCACCTATCTTCAGGATAGAATTCGGGTGAGTCAGGAAAAAGCACTTTTTGCGCTAACGTTTTTTGTTTTGGGAATGACTCTAATGAGAATGCTCACGGGTATTTTTTTTCGGAAGATGGCTCCTTCAAAAATGATCCTGGTTTCTTTTGTGCTAATATTGATTTCTATTCTGCAATTGTGGTTTTCGCAGAATTATCTCATTACAATAATCGGACTGATTCTTTTGGGAGCCGGATTGGCAGGAGGGTTTCCTATTATGCTCGGACTCGTGGGAGATAACTATTCAAAAATTTCAGGAACGGCTTTTAGTCTTGTTTTAGTTGTGGCTCTCACCGGGAATATGCTTCTAAATTTATTGATGGGCTGGGTGGCACATGAGTTTGGCATTCACCATTTGCTTACTGTAGTACTATTTGAATTTGTGTTGATGGTGATCCTGAGTGTATTCATATTCAAAAAAAATTATTCGAATAAAATTTAAAATTGAATTTATGCTGGCTTTACAATGGCTCACCAATGCGCGAAAGGTTATGGATGATATTGAAAGAACACAACTCGAAAATATTCGTAAGGCGGCCGAAGTAATGGCTGCAAGCATTGAATGCGGTCGTTGGGTCCACACTTTTGGTTGCGGGCACGCCACTATTCCCATCGAAGAAATGTACCCGAGAATCGGCGGATTTGTGGGTTTTCATCCTATGGTTGAATTGCCTTTAACCTTTTTCACTCGCATCACTGGCGAAATGGGTGTGCATCAGTTTGTGTTCCTGGAAAGGGTAGAGGGATATGGAGTCGAGATTATGAAAGGGTATCAATTTGATTCCAGAGATACCATGTGGTTGTTTTCGCATTCAGGAATTAATAATGTGAATATTGATGTTGCCATTGAGGCCAAAAAGAAAGGCATGAAAGTGATTGCTTTTGGATCTGCAGCAGCTGCAAAAGGAAAACAAACCAGGCATTCAAGCGGAAAAACCATTTTTGATGTGGCCGATATTGTAGTTGACTCCTGTGCTCCCATTGAGGATGCGACCGTTCCCTTAAAAAATCATCAGGATAAACTGGGTCCCGTTTCTACAATGGCATTTGTAACCTGCGTGTGGCTCACCGTAATTACAGTTGCTGAAATTCTTGCTGATAAAGGAATCCATCTTCATATTCATCCTTCTCATAATGTACCAGGTGATACCACGGCCCGTGAGCGCCTCGAAGAAGCTTTGGCAGTGTACAAACAAAGAATTGCCGGAGTATAGATTGGGAATACCGAGTACCTGGTACCTAGACTAAAAAGTCGGGCGATTCTCTTTATGAGCTCGTCAACTGCTGTCAATTAAAAACGAAAGGGGTTCCTGAAGACAGAAACCACGGCGGAAAAAATCAGATGGTGTGAGTAGATTGAGAGTACCAAGTACCTAGTACCTAGATTTTTTAGTCTTATCGCTAAATATTAAGATGTCATCCAACCATAATACTCGAGACAATCTTCCAGTGGCTCAGTCTAGGTACTAGGTACTAAGTACTAAGTACTTTTCCACATAGCCTGCACATAATTTCCGCGGCTTATTGTTTGTGTATAATTCGTTAATAATAATGAGCCCTTTCAAAGCAGGCTGCATTAATTTCATCGCGATTCGTATATATTTGCCAGCTTACAAAAAAATAAACTGAACTGTGCGTTTAAAGAGCCTAGAAATCAAAGGATTTAAGAGTTTTGCTGACAAGACCACCATCAACTTCGACGAGGGAATTACTGGTATCATCGGCCCCAATGGATGCGGAAAAAGTAATATCGTTGACTCAATAAGATGGGTTATTGGCGAACATAAAATCAGCAACCTTAGAAGTGAAAATCTCGAGAGCCTTGTATTTAATGGATCCCGTACCAGAAGTGCCAGCGGTTTGGCCGAGGTGAGTCTCACTTTCGAGAATACCAAAAACCTGCTTCCCACCGAATTTAATACGGTAACGATCACCCGAAAATTTTACAAAAGCGGAGAAAGTGAATATCGCCTCAACGATGTGAGCTGCCGACTTAAGGATATCCATAATCTTTTTCTTGATACGGGTGTTAGCACAGATAGTTATGCCATCATTGAATTAGGAATGGTGGATGACATTATCAAGGATAAGGATAACAGCCGTAGAAGAATGCTCGAGCAGGCTGCTGGAATTTCCATATACAAAACTCGTAAGAAAGAAGCCAAACTCAAGCTCGATGCAACAGAACAGGATCTTGCAAGAATTGAGGACCTGCTTTTTGAAATCAACAACCAGTTAAAGACTCTGGAAAGTCAGGCTAAAAAAGCTGAGAAATACTACGAAATCAAAAAAGATTACAAAGAACTCAGCATAGAACTGGCAAAAGCTGCACTCGAAGGATTTAATATTACTTATAAAGATCTGAACGATCAACAGCATGAGGGAACAGATAAGAGAATTGAAATGGAAGCTGTAATTGCCCAGGAAGAAGCGGCCCTGGAACAGGAGAAACTTGGATTCATTGAGAAAGAGAAAGAACTCCAGCAAATGCAATATGCATTTAATGATTTGCTGGGATCTGTGAGAGATAAAGAGAGTGAAAAAAGTTTGAGTGTACAAAGACTTCAATACTTAAAAGAGCGTCAGGATAATTTGAACGACTTCCTCCAAAAAAGCGAAGGACAACTGAAAGGAATAGAAGAAAGTATTCATTTTACAGAAACTCAAATTGCCGATGAGGAAAATAACCTTGAAGAATCTACAGGTAAGCTGGAAGATTTAAAGAAAGGCGTGGATGAGAAGAGGAGAGTTTTTGATGAAAAGAGAGCTGCCATTGATGAGCTTCGAAAAATGAATCAGGCACTGCAAAGGCAACAGTTTGATGCAGAAAAGCAGGTAGCCGTTGCAGATACTTCGATAGAGAATTTGCAAAGAGGTATTTACCAGGTGCAGCAGGAAAAAGCAGAACGCCAGGGACAAATTTCCCGACTGGAATCAGAAAAATCAGAAAAGGCTTCCAATCTGGAAATCAAAAAAACTGATTTAACACAGCTGCAGGAACACCATGAATACACCAAAGAACAAATTCTACAAACACAGGCCATAGTTGAGAAATTACGCAGTGAACTTGCGGAAGAAAACAGAAAGCTCGATAGCAAACGCAATGAGCACGACCTGTTGAAAAGTTTGATTGATTCCATGGAAGGATATCCTGAAAGCGTAAAATTCCTTCACAAGAATCCAAACTGGAACCATACAGCTCCAATTTTATCTGATATTATTTATGTGAAGGAGGGATTCCGGGCAGCCGTAGAAAATGTCCTGGAACCCTACCTGAACTATTATGTGGTTAATGACCTGGATGAAGGTTTGAAAGCAATTTATTTGCTGGATGCGAACCAAAAAGGCAAGGCGAATTTCTTCATGCTCGACCGTGTCAATAACTTTTCTAAAGGAGAAGGACACCAACCGGATGGTACGATCCCTGCCATGAATGTGATTGAGGTAGATGAAAAATATCGCAGGCTCGCAGAATATCTTCTCAGTAATGTTTACATCGCCGAAAATGAAGATGCGTTGCGTAACAGCAACGGAGCAGTTGTTTTGGAGAAACATGGTAAATACGTAAAAGGAAAATATTCTTTAACGGGGGGAAGTGTCGGACTTTTTGAAGGTAAAAAAATCGGTCGCGCAAAGAACCTTCAAAAACTGGTTGATGAGATTCACGCGCAGGAGATTGTGGTAAATGAACTGAAAGCTACTATCCAGGCTCGTCATAACGAAGTTATCGGCTACAACGAGCAGCTTAAAGAAAACGCTATCAAACAAACTCAGGAGTCCATTAACGAACTCACTAACCAGGTATTTGCTTTACAAAATAAGATCGAAAACCTGCTGCATCTCGAAGCGACAGGCGATAAAAGAATGGAGGACCTGGAAGCTCAATTGCAGGACAACCACGATCGAATTGCAAGTGTACGCGACGAGTTACTTAAACTGAATGAACAATTCCAGGAGTCACAGGAAAAACTGGAACTGGAAGAAAGCGATTATACTGCAGCAGAACAGGAATATAACCAGGCCAATACCATATTTAATGAAAGCAATCTTGAATTCACCAGGCTACAAAGCAAATTGAATGCATTGAAGCAGGAATTCGAATTCAGAAGTAAGCAGCTTACTGATTTGAATCGCCAGATTTCCGACAGTTCACAACAACTCGAAGAAGCGAAAACAAATATTTCTGAAACTGATTCTTCGTTGAAAAAAACAGAAGAAGCTCTCATGACTTTGATGAGAAGCAAGGATGAAGAAGAAAGAAAACTGAATGAAGCAGATCAGGCCTATTACAATTTGAGGAATGCACTCAATGATAAAGAAAGCGAATTGAGGCATAAACAAAAAGCAAAAGAACATCTCGATCATCTCCTCAATGAAATAAAGGACAAGCTCAATGAATTGAAATTGCAGCTTGCAGGAATGAAAGAAAGATTGAGCGTAGAGTTCCGTGTTGATCTGGATAATATTCTGGATGAACCCAGGAATTCTGAAACTCCTCTTGAAGAATTACAGGCTTCTGCAGAACGAATGAAGAAAAGGTTGGAGAATATTGGTGAAGTGAATCCAACTGCAATCGAAGCTTTCCAGGAAATGAAAAAGCGTTATGAGTTTATCCTGGAACAAAAAAATGATTTGGTAAGTGCGAAAGATAGCCTGCTTCAAACCATTCAGGAAGTTGAAGCAACCGCCAATCAGAAATTCCTCGAAACTTTTAACCAGGTAAGAGAAAATTTCCAAAAAGTTTTTAAAGCGCTCTTTACAGAAGAAGATACTGCTGATTTGATTTTGGAACTACCGGAAAATCTTGCGGAAACCGGAATTGACATCGTTGCAAAGCCAAAAGGTAAAAGGCCAACGAGCATTACGCAGTTAAGCGGTGGAGAAAAAACGTTGACCGCAACAGCATTGCTCTTTGCAATTTACCTGATTAAGCCAGCACCATTCTGTATTCTCGACGAGGTTGATGCACCTTTGGATGATGCAAACGTGGGCAAATTCACGAATATGATACGTCAGTTTAGTGAAAACTCACAATTCATCATCGTCACCCACAACAAAATGACCATGTCCACAGTGGACGTCATTTACGGTGTGACCATGCAGGAACCCGGAGTAAGTAAATTGGTGCCTGTCGATTTCAGAGGATTAAACTAGCCTCACCCTTCCCTCTCTTCAAGGAGAAGGTATTCGACTTAAGAAAAAAGTTTGGAGTTGAAATGCGGACCATTCTCTTATTATTGTTCTCGAACATCTTCATGACCTTCGCCTGGTATGGTCACTTGAAGCATACGAACGTACCACTTTGGAAAGCAATCCTCGTTAGCTGGGGAATTGCATTTTTTGAATATTGCCTCCAAGTACCCGCAAATCGTTTAGGCTATTTAGGAGGATTCTCTGCTTTTCAACTAAAAATTCTTCAGGAAGCAATTACTCTCATTGTATTTGTCACCTTCGCACTTTGGTATCTCCGCGAACCTTTTCACTGGAAATATCTCATCAGCTTTGCGTTTCTCATGGGCGCAGTTTATTTCGCATTCATGGATTGATGATGTGGTTTGTAGTTTGTGGTAAGTCATTTCGAGCCCAATAAGCACAGCGAATATGGTGAGAGAAATCTGACTCCTGGCTTGTTCTCGTCTAACTACTAAATACACTAATAATAAGTACTGTCAACTTTGCGCCTTTGCGTCTCTGCGCGAAACTTTAATTATTTATTTAAGCGAAGAA
>PSRI01000265.1 GCA_003175935.1 Bacteroidota bacterium | reverse complement strand
ACATAATAGCACATTATTCCATCCACTGAACCGTTGCCATCAAAGTCATCATAAACCATCGTGCAGGGTTGATCTGCACTCACCCTCATTTGCGTGTTCCAGCCAAGATTTCCTACAACAAAATCCATGTCGCCATCATTATCAAAATCAGCGGCATATATTCTGGACCACCATCCGTTTGATGGCTGATTAATAGATGAAGAAGTTTTGTCGACCAGCTTCCCATGCTCATTCATAAATACCGTTACAGGCATCCATTCTCCCACAACAATCAAATCTGGAGCTTTGTCCTGGTTGAGATCAACCCAAATAGCATCGGTAACCATTCCCAAATTTTGCAGGGCTGGTGCAATCGCCGCAGTTAGATCAGAGAACCTTCCTTTGCCATCGTTTATCAAAATATAACTGGGCGGAGTTTCAGGATATTTTCCTGGTATCACCCGACCTCCGATAAATAAGTCCAGGTCGCCATCACCATCAATATCTGCTGCTTTTACACAAGAGGCATTTACAAAAAGATTTGAAACTGCAGCAGCCTTAAAACTAAAATGACCCTTACCATCATTAATAAAAATACGAGGCAATAGCGCGCTGTTATCACTTGAAAATTCATATCCACCCCCAACAACACAAAGATCAAGATCCTTGTCACCATCTGCATCAAAGAATACTGCGTCTATACCTTCGGGTAAGGAATCTTTTTCCAGTTCAGGTTGGGGAGTGTATAAGAATCTGCCGTTTGCATTTTGCAGATAGAGCTTTCCCGGTTGATTGTGCGCCCCACAGATATAAATATCTTCCCTCCCATCGCCATTTACATCTCCCTTAGCCATTCTTGGTCCCTGGGTAGATAGTAATGAAGGCATAAAAAACTGCACATTGAAATCAATAAAATCATCTTCCCTGTGAATGAACGGCAGTGCCGATTCATCATCGGGAGTTAATATTTTTTCAGAAGTATTTCTCGCATAACTAAATTTCCCGTCAGCATCTTTTTGATGTAGCTCCAGAACCTGGTTTGGCTTCACTCCTTTTTCTACCTGTCTTTGCCCGTTGGGCCAGATAACTTCCACTGAATCGATTGTGGTCGCAGAACCTAATCCAAAATGAAGATCCCTGTCAACAGCAGATTGAAATCCGCGGGAAAGATTACATTCCCTGAATGCAATTTGTCCTTTATTATATAGCTTAACCTTGGAGCCAATTCCCAATTTGTTCAATCCCTCACCATCCAGACGAACGTTGAGATAATTATTTTTGAATATCTCGCTGGAATTGTTTCTGTATACAAAAGCTTCTTCATCCATATTGTTTGTCACCAGGTCGAGATCTCCGTCGTTATCCAGATCCGCATAGGCGGCACCGTTATTAAGTACAGGTCGGTCAATACCCCACGATTGTGAGACATTAGTGAAAGTGAGATCACCATTATTTTTGAAGAGGTAATTGTGAAATTTATTTGAAGGCATTTTAGCAATCACATCCATTAGTGAAGTTTGCTTCTCTACTCCGGGCTGGCGTCTTTTAATCTGGATATCTGCTTTGTACTTTAAAAAATCTAGATTTGTAAAATCTCTTTTGTAACCATTGCTGATGAACAGGTCCGGATAACCGTCATTATCAAAATCAGCAAATAGAGGAGCCCAGCTCCAGTCAGTATTCGAAACACCTGCTAATTGTCCAATCTCGCTAAATCTTCCATTGCCGGTATTCAATTGAAGCATATTGCGCATGTACTGGTATTGCAAGCCGGTTTTGACATAGAGATTGAATTTGTCGTATTCATTTGGACCGAATAATAATTTTTGCCTTTTGTTATCTTCAGGAAGCATGTCGAGTGTGCAGATATCCTGCAATCCATCATTATTAAAATCTGAAACATCTACTCCCATTGAGAAATTGCTCATGTGGTCGATGTATTCAGAAACTGAATCAATAAAACCTCCGTGTTGATTATTTATATAGAGATGATCGTTTTCTGCATAATCGTTGGTAACATAAACATCCTGCCATCCATCGTTATTGAAATCACTGATAGCAATACCTAATCCATAATTGGCCATTCCTCCCATGATTCCGGCCTGTTCGCTTACATCTGTAAATTTTCCATTGTCATTTCTAAAAAGTTTATCGCTGTAATAAGGATCGCGTTTCATTCTTTTCACAGGATCGATTCCAATAGTATTTGAAACTTCAATGAGAGAATGATTTAGCAAAAACATGTCCAGGTCGCCATCGTTATCATAATCAAAAAATGCAGCCTGTGTACTATAGCCTGGATCATCCAGACCATACTCTTTGGACTTATCTGTGAATGTGAGATTACCGTTATTAATGAGGAGAATATTTCTTCTGTTTTCAGGATTTGCATCGGCAGAACGACAAACATAAATATCGAGGAAGCCGTCGCCATTTACATCGGCCATGGTCACACCTGTTTTCCATCCCCTGGCGCAGGCTACTCCGGCTTTGTCGGTGATATCTTCGAATTTGAAATTTCCTTTGTTGAGGTATAATTTATTTCCGAGATTATTCGAAGTAAAATAAATGTCTTTGAGACCATCATTGTTTATATCTCCTATCGCAACTCCGCCTCCATTGTACAGATATTCGTAGGTAAGAATATTGATTTGTTCATTTTCGGCGCTCACATTATTGAAATGAATCCCGGTAGTCTCGCTATCCATGAGTGTGAAAACTTTTTTCTCATCCTCGCGATTGCATCTCACAAAAAGAAAAATCAATAGTATGGAGCAGATCAAATTTCTGCCCGAAAATTTATTCCAATACATACTGGCCGAAAAGTTTAAAACAAATTATGCTTAATAAATAAAAATGAAAAAAGAATGAGGGATTACCTCATTCTTTTTACTGGTTATGTGAAAATGACTATTTATTCCACCATACCGGGGTCGTTTCTTTATCCGGCCCTTGTTGTTGAACTGCGGCGTCGTAGTTCGCTTTGTTATTAATCGCTTCGATAGAAGGATAAGTAATGCGCCTGGTGAAGTTGCCAGGTCCTCCATCTGTAGCAGTTACAGCTGTAGGATCCGGAGCAGCCATTGGAATGAGAATTGGTAAATGCAAACGTCTGTGGTCAGCCCATGCTTCCCATCCACCATCAGGGAATAGTGCAATATACTTTTGAGTGATAATCTTAGCTAAAGGATCGTCAACATTCTGGCCTAAATAAGTTTTACCAGAATTATTGCCCCATGCTACTGTAGTACCATAAGTATTTTGAGCTGTTGAAGCGATATATGCTGCTGTGGTAGCACCATCAACACCCATCCAGTTCATAGAAGCAGTTATACCTTTTTCATACCACTCCTGTGCTGATCCTCCGACGCTCCAGCCTCTTTGTGCGGCTTCAGCAAGAAGGAAACATACTTCGTGATACGTGAGAACTTCATATCCACGCTCATGGTCCTGAGAGAATCTGGAACCCAGTCTCGCCTGGTTAGAAATCTGGTATTGTTGTTTACCTGCAGCAGTAGAAGAAAGGCCGGCAGGAGTTCCGCGCCAGCGATTTCTCATATCGACATGTGCAACTCCATTTACGGTAGCATCAGGATTTGCGCCTGAAGCATCGGAGCTTACTTCAAAATAAATTGGTCCCCTTGGATCTACTTTACTTGGAATACCAACTTTGAATTTATTCGCATTTGGATCCAAAGTATTTTCATCTCCCGGAGGCAAAGCAGTTCCCGGATCGTCAACAACTGCACCGGCAGGAGGATTAGGGAATGCCTGTCCACCTAAACCGACCAGCAGATTTTCCATTGAGCGGCTCATACCTTCAGATCCCCAGCCATAGTAGTAAGTGTATTGATAATCGTTACCCCAACCATAAGAGATGGAACGCTTGACAATACATTGATCGGCTGCTGAACCGAACACACCTGCTGCATATGCTTCTTCAGCATTTTGTTGTGCCAGTGCTGGTTCAACCTGGGTTAACCTCATGGCTAAACGAAGACGAAGTGAATTTGCGAATTTTTTCCAGAGAGAAATATCATCGTTATAAACGATATCCTGTCCCACCTGCTGTGGAGGATTGCTTGTAGTTAAAGAATCAGAAGCTTCTTTTAATTCTTTAAGCATGTCCTTGTAAATCGATTCCTGGGAATCATATGGAGGATTTGTACCCTCACCGTCAGCAGCCTGGAAGTATGGAAGATCTCCCCAAATATCTGTACTGCGGGAATAAATCCAGCATTTCCAAATACGGCAGATCTGCGTTTCATTTAACGGTTGTTTGCTTGCGTGACCGATGCGAATTGCCTGGTTAAGGTTTGCTACAAACTGGAAGAAGTAAGACTTTGCAAAGTCAGTTACCCACTCGTCGTTTGTAATACCCTGCTGAGTGCTGAATCCCTCATTCGAAGAATACTGAGCGAAAATATCGTTCGTAAGCTGCGTCATACGCTCATGCATTCCCGGATCGAGAGGTGATGCCATGATTGTATTTGCAAGAAGAAAACTGGGACTCACTTTATCAGGGGTATAACCGTACGGGTCTTTATTGATCGCATCAAAATCTTTGTCACAGGATTGCATCACCATCAATGGTATCATTCCTGCAACCACCCATGTAATGCTTTTGAATATTTTCATTTTACGTGTTTTTAGCTTTAAGAAAACTAGAATTCAACTCTTAAACTGGCTCCGAAACTTCTGGTTGAAGGATAAGCTCCATTTTCCCAACCCTGTGCATCTGTTGTAGAGAAAGATGATTCAGGATCTAAACCAGGAATATGTTTTGAAATCATCCAAAGGTTTCTGCCTACTAAACTCACATACACATTACGGATAGGAATATTGCCCCAAACGTGGTTTGGTATTGTATATCCTATAACGGCTTCTCTCAGTCTCACGTTGCTGGCGTCGTAAATAAATTGCGAAGCAACGGGCTCAGCACCGGCAACCTTTGCCCAGTACTGTTGAGAATTGATTGCAGTTGTATTCTTTGAACCATTGTCAAGCACTCCGTCTACTACCATTCCACCTTCACGATATGGCAAAGTACCTTTTGCGGTACCAGCAGCATATTCATAAGCGAGAGATTGAGAATAGAACTGACCGCCATGACGTATATCAATCAGGAAGCTAAAATAAAGTCCCTTATAAGAGAAATTGTTTTGGATACCTGCCAGGTATTTTGGTTGGAAGTTTCCGAGCAACACATTCTTGTCATCAGATTTTCTTGGAGTACCATCAGTTTCAACAATAATGTTTCCGCTGGCGTCTCTTGCAAAATCTCTTCCGTAGATATTACCATAGGGTTGTCCTTCATTTGCCATAATCCTGATCGCTCTTGAATTCACATCACCCTGCAGATAGAACGTTTTTTGATCAGCACTTAGTTCAATAACCTCATTTTTATTATGGTTATAGTTGATTACGATATCCCAAACGAGGTTCTTCTTAATTGGAGTTGCTGTAACAGTAAATTCATAACCCTGGTTCCTGATCTTACCTGCATTGATGAATTTACCACCATTAAATCCGGTTCCAATTGGAAGCGGAGCCTGCAAAATTTGGTTGGTTGCATCTTTGGTATAATAAGTGAAATCAGCACCAAGACGATTGTTGAAAAATTTGATCTCAGCACCAATCTCAGATGATTTAACTAATCCAGGTTTGATGTTAGGATCAAACAAAGTGGATGGAGTGCTTGTAACCAGAAGGTTTGCATCTCCATATCCTCTGCTGATACTAAAAGTTGGATCGAGTGAATAAGGTGCGATGGTTACACTACCTGCTTCAGCATACGCTCCGCGAATTTTCAAGTATGAAATTGCTTCGGGGAATTCGGATTTGAAAATATCCCTCCACATGTCGTTTACAATTGCAGACAATGAGTATGATGGATAGTGGAAAGAACGATTTCCGGAAGAAAGTACAGAAACCCAGTCATTACGGTAGGTCGCGTCGAAGAACAGATAATTTCTGAATCCAACGTTTAAGAATCCATAAAGTGAATTGATCTTACTTTCAGAAAAATCGCTGCTTGGTCTTGGTAATGTACCCACATTCAAAGAATATACACCGGGCAGATCCAACAAACCTGTTGTACCACCTACATTGTTAAATTTTGAGTATTGACTGTTTCCACCAAAACTCAATCCCAGGCTCCAGTCATCTGCAACTTTTCTATTTGCTGCTAACAGGAAGTCTGTGTTAGATTCAAGGGATCTTGTTTTGTAAGCCTGGTATCCTGAACCGAAATTCAGTGCACCACTTCCAAGGTCTCTGATACCATATGCATTTGCACTTTCATTAAATGCCTGACGCATATCCATACCATTTCTTACCTGCAATTTCAACCAGTTGGTGAATTTGTATTCGAGACGAATCATAGTAAGAAAGCGATCTGTTTGATCATTGTTGAAGTCCATATACTGTGTCCAGTATGGATTTCTCAATGTGCTGTATGCAGTTGGCAACCACAAAACCATTGCGCCTTCAGCATCCTGATATGGATTCATGTCTGTAAGGTGAATGGATCTTGGCATTGCGTAGTAATTCGCAAATACGTTACTGGGACTACCAGAAGTTTGTGGTCTGTTTTTAGTTCTTTCGTTTGTATAATTCACTCTGCCTTCTACAAGGAACGCGTTAGTGACCTGGCTGCTGATATTTACAGAAGCAAAATCTCTTCTCAGCGTACTGTTTGGAAGAAGACCCTTGTTATACAAATTAGAATAAGAAATACGGAAAACGGTTTTTTCTCCGCCTCCTGATAGTTCGATTGCATTATTAGTTGTAACACCTTGTTGCAGGAAGTTTTTTAGATCGTTAGGATCAGCAGTCATCGGACGGCTTTGACCTGTCCAGTCTGTAATTTGCTGGCCGGTAATTTTCGGTCCCCAGCTTCCTCCGGCTTTTACGTCAAATAAGCCATCGGATCCCTGTCCATATTCGTTTTGCAATTCTGGATAGATGAGTGGATTCTCAACAGTTACTCCGGTATTGAATTTTACTCCAAGACCTTTTCTCTTTACACCTTTTTTAGTAGTGATTACGAGAACACCATTACCACCTCTGATACCATAAAGAGCAGAAGCGGCTGGTCCTTTCAGTACGTTGATGTCTTCAATGTCATCAGGGTTGATTTGCGATAAACCGTTACCACCATCGAATGAACCATACTCACTTTGTCCGGTTGCAGTTTGATAGTTATCCATTGGGATACCATCAACCACAATCAGCGGTTGATTGGTACCGTTAGGTGTAGGCAAGAAGTTGTTACCGCGAATGGTAATTCTAGAAGATCCGGCAGGGCCTGTTCCCGCTTTATTAATTTCAACACCTGCGAGTTTGCCCTGCAAACTATTTAAGATGTTTACTTCGCGAGCTTTTGTAAGACTTTCGCCGGTTACATTTTGAGCAGAATAACCGAGAGCTCTTTTTTCTCTTTTAATACCAAGGGCGGTTACAACTACTTCACTTAATTGAGTTCCGCCCGCTGCGAGTTGAACTGCTACAGTAGTGTTTGAGCCAACAGCTATTTCCTGTGTTGCGAATCCAACTGCAGAAATAACAAGGGTTTCCCCGCTTTTTGCATCGATTGTAAAAGATCCATCGGCTCCAGTTGCAACAGCTCTGTTTGTGCCCTTAACCGTAACCGTTGCTCCAACAACCGGATTTCCATCCGGACCGGTTACTTTACCGCTAATGGCAACTGAGTGTTTTGAATTGTGTGAGTTTGAGTTTGGATCATTTCCACCTGCGTAAACAGCTGGTAAGACCGCAAACTGTACGACCACCATAAGCCAGGTCATACAATGCTTAACTTTTGATTTTCTCATTTTGCAGCATTTTAAGGGTAAATAGTTTTGAAGTTTTTAAATGCCAGTCGTTTGAAATAGTAATAAAAAAATCCGGACGGACTGATTTCAGTCTGCCGGTGAGTCATAAAGTTTTGATTGCTTTCTTGTGTCGAATAAGTTCAATTAGTTTTGGGTTAATAATAAATTTTACAGTCAGTATAAAAAATAGAATTGTGGAAACTAAGCTTTACAGGGGTATGACAATCGTGGTGTGATTCAACGTGGCACAACTCCTCAATATGAATTGTGCAGGCTAAGCTTTACAGGGGTATGACAATCGTGGTGTGGTTCAACGTGGCACAATTCTCATTATGAATTGTGCAGGCTAAGTTTACAGGGGTATGACAATCTGGTGTGATTCAATGTGTCACAACTCATCAACAATGAATTGTGGAAACTAAGCTTTACAGGGGTATGACAATCGTGGTGTGATTCAATGCTGCACAGCTCATCCTTTTTCTCGAATCTCGAAAACTTTTATTTTCGGTCAGGTAGCTGGTTGATAAACTTTTTCTCCGAAATTTTCCATTACCAGGGCTGCGGCTCCAATCAATTCTGCATCATGTCCAAGTCCCGAAACTTTTAATTCTGTATTTTCTGCTAATCTCGGTATGCTATATTTATTAAGTGCCTGTTGAATAGGCGCCATCAAAATTTTTCCAACGTCAGCACCTCTTCCGCTCAGCACAATCAATTCCGGATTAACGAGGTGGATCAAAATAGCAAGTCCTTTTCCAATCTTATATCCCATATCACTCAATAACTCGATTGCAGTTTGATCACCTTTATTTGCTGCAATCATTACTGAAGTGCACATCTCTTCATAACTGTCTTTTGCTTCCATTCTTGAAACCTTTCCGTGCTTAATTTCTTCCATTGCTTTTTTTGCAACAACTAATAAGCTTGCTTCGGTTTCCAGGCATCCTCGTTTACCGCATTCACAAAGAATATCCGTATCAAAAATGGGCATATGGCTAAACTCACCGGCATAACCTGTATGGCCACGGAATAATTCTCCATGAATAATCATTCCTAAACCTATACCCCAGCCGATATTCATCACCATGACGTTCTCAACCTGGCGCGCGAGTCCAAATTTCAATTCAGCCAGCGCAATCATACTCGAGTCGTTATCGATGTAAACCGGCATTTGCAAAGAGCGTTCGAGGTAATCACTCAGGCTTTCTTTACTGTTTGTAGAAAGATATGAGTAGTTGATTCCAAGAGTTGTGTTCACGAATCCAGGCATCCCTATTCCAACACCAATAATTTTAGTGGAATCAACTCCAGATCTCTCGATGGCATTTTCAATGATCCTGATTAAGCCCGGTAATGCATCATTATTATTATGCAATTTGAGCTCGTGCGTTTCAATAGGTAAAATTGGATTTTTCAGAAGGTCAACGATGGTGATTTTCGTAAATAACTGATCCATTCCAACCGCCACAATGAACATATCATTTGGCTTCAGAGAATAAACCAGTGGTCGCCTTCCACCACTTGAAGGAGCAAAGCCTTTTTCAACTATATGACCCGATTTCACGAGTTCGTTCAGGGCTTTGGCTACGAGAGGTACACTTTTACCCAATACTTCACTTAGGTCAGCACAGGACATTAATTTGTCCAGGTAGATCTGTTTAATGATCCGGTATTTTAAGGGGCTATCAATCAATGGTAATTAGGATTCTTGTACTGCCTTTTTTACAATGTTGAACAAACTTAATAAAATTATTTAAGAAGTTTCCAAAAATCAATAAAGAAAAAATTAAGTTGTTTAAGTAATAAAAAATGTCGGCTTTTTAAAATAAAAAGGCACATTTGCAAAAAAAACCGAGTTTTTGCTGAAATCCATCTAATAAAGAATCCGAATTACAAACCAAGGAGCGTATAAGGCGAGAGTTGATATCACTAATTTCAGCAAAAAAATCGAGAAAATATAAGTTGAGGCGGAATTTTACGGGGCTCGAATAGATTAATGGAAATATTATTATAAAAATTTATTAAGCATTCTTAAAAGCTTCAAGTATGAGCATGGTTGATTCTTTTGAAAAAATTCCCTGTCAGATTTTCCCCGACCTGTATGCAGGTTCCAAATTCGCCGCGCATGAAATTGCCAAACTGATTCGCGAGAAACAGTCCCGCAATGAGAAATGTGTCCTTGGTCTCGCTACCGGATCCACGCCGAAGACGCTTTATGCGGAACTTGTAAAAATGCACCATGAAGATGGATTGAGCTTTAAGAATGTAATTGCATTTAATCTTGATGAATATTATCCTATAGACAAAGACGCTCTTCAGAGCTATAATAGATTCATGCGTTCGCAATTGTTTGATAAGATTGATATTGATCCTTCCAATTGTCATATACCAAGCGGGGAATGGAAAAAAGATGAAGTAAAATCAAAATCGCTGGAGTACGAACACAAAATTGAAGCATTGGGCGGAATTGATTTGCAGGTGTTGGGTATAGGAAATAATGGCCATATCGGTTTCAACGAACCAGGCTCCAGCGTTTATTCGAGAACGAGAATGGTTACACTCGAGAATTCAACGCGAATTGCCAATTCTTATGAATTCGCGAATATTTCGCAGGTTCCACGACTAGCCATCACGATGGGAATAAGCACCATTATGAAAGCAAAGAAAATTTTGCTCATGGCCTGGGGGCCCATCAAAGCCCCTATCGTAAAAAAATCAGTTGAAGAAAATATTACCGAACTCGTTCCCGCTTCTCTTCTTCAGAATCATAATGATTGCGTTTTTATCTTGGATGAAGGAGCGGCATCTGAACTTACCAGGTATAAATCGCCCTGGCTCACTGGTGATATTGATTGGACCCCAAAAATGATTCGTCGTGCGGTTGTAAATGCAGCGCTAAAATTAAATAAGCCCGTTCTCAGTTTAACCAATAGTGATTATAATGATAATGGCCTGGGAGATTTACTTGTTGAATTTGGTGACGCTTATGAAATAAATCTGCAGGTATTTTATCAACTGAGAGATAGTATTACCGGCTGGCCGGGAGGAAAACCTAACTCATCTCTTCCAAATCACCCAGAAAGATCAATTCCATATCCAAAAAGAGTGATCATATTTTCTCCACATCCTGATGATGATATCATTTCCATGGGAGGAACATTTCAACGCCTGCATGACCAGGGACACGATGTGCATGTTGCCTACCAAACGTCCGGAAACATTGCGGTGACTGACGAATTTGTAACGCGTTTCCTGGATTTTGCAGTTGGGTTTGAAAACATGTTTGGTATCGACAGCAAAAAATCACAAAAAATTTTGAGTGATTCCCGCGAATATCTCTACCATAAAAAAACAAGTGAGGTTGATACTTCCGAAATCAGAAACATTAAAGGGTTGATTCGTCAATGTGAAGCTAAAGCAACCTGCAGGTATGTTGGTGTTGGAGATGATCATGCACATTTTCAGAATCTGCCTTTTTATGAAACGGGAACCATTGAAAAGAAACCAATGGGTGAAGAAGATATAAAACTCACGGTTGAATTACTTCGCAAAATCAAACCACAACAGGTTTATTGCGCGGGTGATCTTGCAGATCCACATGGAACTCATAAAGTTTGTCTCGACATTATTTTCGAATCATTCAAACGCATTAAAGCAGCCGGAGATGAATGGGTGAAGGATTGCTGGGTTTGGCTATACAAAGGTGCGTGGCAGGAATGGGACATCACCGAAATCGAAATGGCGATTCCCATGAGTCCCGAACAGGTTTTACAAAAACGGTTTGGAATATTTATACATCAGTCCCAAAAAGATATGGTTCCTTTCCAGGGAACGGATTCAAGAGAATTTTGGCAGAGGGCCGAGGACAGGAATGCAAATACTGCAGAATTATATGCGCAGCTCGGACTAACAAAATATGCAGCAATGGAGGCATTTGTGAGATGGGAATGTTAAAGGTGGTTTGTGGTTAATTGCTTGTAGTATATATAATTTTTTGGTTGGAGTGCGTTTTCCGCTGGTTTAACATCCCCTCATGCAGAGAAAGTCAAGGTGTTCGTAGCGATCAGCGCAGACAAAAAATACAAGTCTGTTGACTTGTATTTTTTATTTGGGAAAGAGAAAAGTACTTTTGCCTCCCGAAAATTTGTATTAATTCATGAAGCTTTTTTTCATTAGGTATATTAAAATATGGTTTTTGCGATTGAGGTTGCATAAGATTTTTAATCCCTTTGCGGGTTTTTTCCTCAACATGTATTACCTCACTAGATTCTCCTCGTGGGCAAATCAAAATAGAAAAATTGCATACAATGATTTCCCTTCTAAATGGGATTATGAAAAAAGGTATGGCCTGTACAAATGGGTAATTGATAACGAAAGAATCGCAGAGCAGGGCATCAACTATATGGAATTTGGAGTTGCTGATGGACAGTCATTCCGATGGTTCATGCAGCAAAACTCAAATAGCGAAAGCAGGTTTTATGGCTTTGATACATTCACCGGACTTCCCGAAGACTGGGGTCCATTTAAGAAAGGAGCGTTTTCAAATGATAATAAAATTCCTGAAATAAATGATTCAAGGGGTAAATTCTACCAGGGCTTATTTCAACAAACAGTTCCCGGATTTTTAAATGAATTGAAAAATGATAAAAGGAATGTGATTATGATGGATGCTGATTTGTACTCGGCTACATTATATGCAATTACAAGCCTCGCTCCCATTTTAAAAAAAGGTGATATTATTTTCTTTGATGAATTTGCTGTTCCCACACATGAATTCAAAGTGTTTCATGATTTTGTGCAGTCCTATTACATCAATCTCGAACTGATCGCATCTGCCAATAATTTCTATTTTTCAGCGTTTAAAGTGGTCCAGGGTTAATCGATTTTGATTCTAAACTCTAATCCAACTTTATGCTACTTAGAAAAAATCTGATTTCAGTATTTCTGCTTGGAATTAGCCTCATTCTATTCTTCCTGATTTCAATTTTCTCCCGTGTAAATTCAGTGAGCACCGGAATTCTCCAGGTTTTCATTCTTACTCCCGTGTTGATTGTTCAAGCCGTATTGTTGATTGTTATTCTTCTCTCCAAAAAACCAAAACCCTACCTCTGGGTGCAGGCGATTCTTTCACTGTTTGTCCTCTATTGCTTATTAAGTTGTTTATTTCCCAGATAATACTTTGCAAACTTTGCTTCCTTTGCGGCTTCGCGAGAAATCTTTCGAATTTTAATTAGTTGTCGTTCTCTTATTCCAGGAGTCTTTTGTTATTACATACTCACGATGCAGTGTACGCGAACCAAGAATTTCGGTATCAGTTTCACGCAGAAATTCCGCCCCGATCCTCATAGTCGCAATTTGCGATCGCGTGTTAGTTGGACCAATATGAAAATAAACTTTGTCGACATACTGAAATGCATAATCCAAAAGCAAAGTTTTGCAAGCCAGGTTATATTTTCCTCCCCAAAATTTTGTTGCCAGAAACGTAAATCCAATTGCAATACTTGAATCCTCAGGATTAAAATTATAATAGCGGGTCGACCCCATAATTTCTCCACTGGTCTTATCAATCGTAAGAAATGCAGTTCCCTGTTCTACTCCTTCGTCAAAAAATGGTTTAAAAACTTCAGGTTTGTACCGATCACTTTTGGGATGTTGAGCCCAGATATTCGGATCTGATGCAACAGCATAAATCGCGTCGAAGTCAGAAGCCACCATGGGCTTTAATTTCACAAGTTCATTTTCAAGATTTGTAGGTTGCCAGTTAATCTTAATATCCTGCATTATTCGAGCGTTTTGTATTAGACAGAAAAGCCTCTCGCAAAAGAGAGGTCTTCAATTTAAATCAGTTTATTTTAAAATTAAAAATTCATTGTCGCTTGCAAAATTTCTTTTGCAAGGATCGAAGCGAAATCCTCTTTTGGCTAATCCACCAATTTATTATCGAGGATACCGATTTCCTTTTCTACATTATCAACATTAATAAAACCCTGACTCGGGCGTCCCAATTCCATAATGAGGTATAAAACAATCGAAGTCATTGCTGCAAATGCAATTGCAGTAAACAAATTTCTTTGACCGGGTTTCAATCCAAAGCCAGTAATAAAACTTACAATAAAGACCAACAACAACAAAACAAGAATAATCAGCGTGGGGACCTTGGCAACTCTGCTGGCTTCCCGGGAAATGGTTATCGTTTTCAGACTAATGAGAATGGGCATTAATTGCTCAGAACGCATTCCATTATTTTGATCTTTTATCATCACAGAATTCTTATTCCACATTATATCAAAATATTTATTGGTCTTATCCTGTGCTTCTTTTATTTTAAACGGATAATCTTTGGCAGCATAGTATTCCATTCTTGATTGTACATAATTTTTAAAATCATGCACCACCGATTTTTTTACGCTGTCGGGATATAAAGTGCATCGGAGGTAGTATGTATTTAGAAGGTTCGCTTCCTCAACTATACTTTGTCGTCTCGCATCAAATTTTGTAAAAGCAACGCCAAATGAAAAGGCAAGCAATAGAGCCATTAGTCCCATTAACGATCCTTCAGCTGCCCCCAGACTAAAATCCTTGTCCGGATAAAGACTACTAATTTTCTTCTTGAATAAATATCCCAGCCAGTTAAAAGCATAAATCAAAATGAAAAAGACGAAACCAATTATCCAAACGGGTACCAGGTAAAGATTTTGGCGAAATGATTCCATGTGAAAGACAGATTGGGGTTTTAGATGATTTTACCAGATTTGATTTTTCTTAACCTGCACCCCTGCTTTACGATCTTGCGCGTCTTCGATCAAAGCATCCAGTAATACAATAAGGAGGGAATTTAGAGATATTAGAGCGGATTTAATAGTGTTTAGCCCCTAAAATCCAGATTTAGAGTTAAATCTTATGCTTACATTATAATGATATGAATGGTCTCCTATAAAACTTCGGCTCCCAAAAAAAAACAGGACAAGAGGGAATAACCGTCTTGTCCTGGGTAGTGACCCCGTCAGGATTCAAACCTGAAACCTTCTGATCCGTAGTCAGATGCTCTATTCAGTTGAGCTACGGG
>PSRI01000048.1 GCA_003175935.1 Bacteroidota bacterium | reverse complement strand
TCAGCTGCTATCAGTATTCCAAATGTGGTTCGTGGAGTCCTTCCTTTGATTATATTATTGTTTCGCTGGAACAGAAATTTATTTCATAGTTATATTACAGGTGGTTGGGTTACAGGAATCATTTTAATGTCTATAGCTGCAATGGCTGCCTGGTTTACTGAAGAAACTTTTGGAAAGGACCTGGATTTTGTAGAAACCTGATTAAGCTGGCATGTAATTGGCCTGCCTTTCCGTAAATTCCATTCTTAAAAAAAATTCAGGTCAATCATGCCGAAAAGTGTTTTCATAACCAAATTGTTGCCGGAAATTGGAATCGAAATGTTGCGGAAAGAAGGGTTGAATGTAACCGTTTCTCCTAATGACCTGCCTATTCCCCAGCCCAAACTCATTGAAATAATGAAGGTTCACGATGCACTGATCACAGTAAGCAGTGATAAGATCGATAAGCATTTCCTCGAACTTAATACTCATATTGATATCATCTCCCAGTTCGCAGCAGGATATGATAATATTGATACAGTTGAAGCCGGTCGCCTGGGTGTGCCTATTGGGAACACTCCTGATGCCATGACAGAAGCTACGGCCGATACCGCATTCGGATTACTACTGAATGTATCCCGGAAAATGTTTTTCATGCATAAAACCATCGAAAAAGGTGAATGGAAATATTTTAAGCCAAAGGCTCATCTGGGAATTGAACTTCACAATAAAACTCTGGGGATTTTCGGAATGGGAAGAATCGGAACGGCCATGGCGCGCAGATGCAAGGGTGCTTACGGAATGAAAATCATTTATTTTAACCGCAACAATAATATTGAGGCAGAAAAGGAACTGGGTGCCCAAAAGGTTAGTTTCCACGAACTACTTTCTCAAAGTGATATCATTTCGGTCCATAGCGTTTTGAGTTCAGACACGTTGGGCATTTTCAATCGCGATGCATTTAAGCAAATGAAAAAATCTTCCATCTTTATAAATACTGCCAGGGGAGGTATCCACAATGAAACCGATTTGATTGAATCCCTGCATAATGGAGAGATTTGGGGTGCCGGGCTGGATGTAACAAACCCTGAACCCATGAATCCCGGAAACGTTCTTTTGTCCATGGAAAATGTTGCTGTTCTACCGCATATTGGTTCGGCAACCGTGGAAGCAAGGGATGCCATGTCCCGAATGGCTGCTGAAAATATTATTGAATTCTACAGAGGAAATAAAATCCCTCATTTACTCAATCCTGAATCCTTAAAAAATAGGAAGTCCCGTTAGTAACGGTTTAAAAAAAATTTTTATTAAGGCTTCAATCAATATTCTTTCTTAATATCTAAGTTCTTAACTTTAATACCCGTTTCGACCTACCCCTTCAAATTATATACGCCACCTAAAAATGATTTTATGAAAAAATTACTTTTTCTATGCGCCATCGTTGCCTCATTTGCATTTATTAAATCAGGTAACACAATTACTGACAAAGAGAGAAGTTATGCTGTGAAATTACTGACCGATACAGAAAACGGAGTTTTTACGGCAGTAAAAGGATTGAGTGATGCACAATTGAAATTTAAACCCGCTCCTGACAGATGGAGTGTGGAAGATTGTTTGAAACATATAGCAATTACTGAGCAGGGTTTGTGGGCCATGACGGATGCGGCAATTAAGGCAGCTGCCAATCCTGAAGCAAGGGCCGACATCAAAGCAACCGATGAACAGCTTGTAACTAATATCGAAGACCGCACTAACAAAATTAAAACTGCCCCACAACTCGAACCTCAAAACACACCTTTCAAATCAGCTACAGAAGCACTAAATTCGTTCAAGGAAAATCGCGAAAAACTGATTACCTATACTAAGAGTACACAGGACGATTTGCGTAACCATGTTGCAGCGCTTCCTTTTGGCAAATTCGATAGTTATCAAATGATCCTATTTATTGCGGGACATAGTAACAGACACACGCAACAAATAGAAGAAGTGAAAGCTGATCCAAACTTTCCGAAGAACTAGAATTAATGAAGTCTTGAAGATACCTACCTAAACCCGCTGAATTCTACTTTCCGGCTTTTACAGCCGGAATTTTTTTTATTGCTATTAACGATTGTTGTAAGTAAATTCAACCTCAACTCAAAACAGACATTATGAGAAAATTACTTATCCCCGTTATTTGTCTCGTTTTTTTCTCTTGTAAATCCTCTGATAATTCTAATTCTAATAAGATTCCTCCACCTGTTACAAAGAAGGGTCCGAAAGAGTTTACGGAATTTGGCAATAAGAGAATCGATGATTATTACTGGCTGAGTAATCCGCAGGATACCGCAGTTATTAATCACCTGAAAGAAGAAAATGCCTATGAAGCAGCAGTGATGAAACATACAGAAGCGCTTCAAAAAAAGATATACGATGAACTCGTTGCCCGCATCGATCAGAAATATGAATCACTCCCTATCAAACAAAATGGTTATTGGATCTATTCCAGGTTTGAAGAAGGGAAACAGTATTCTTTGCTTTGTCGCAAAAAAGAAACAACAGCTGCACCCGAAGAGGTGCTGTTGAATTTACCGGAGCTTGCAAGTGGTCACCAGATTTATATGTTAAGAGGCCGCTCCATCAGCAAGGACAATAATTGGCTGGCTTACGGTATCGATACAACCGGCGCTAGACAATGTGTGGTGTACTTTAAAAATTTGAGTAACGGGAAATTGAACGCGGAAACAATTTCGAACACTGCCGGAAGCTATGCATGGGGCAACGATAATAAAACTTTTTATTATACACTCAACGACCATACTGTTAGAAGCTATAAAGTAATGCGGCATGTTTTAGGTACAGATCCTAAAACTGATCAGGAATTACTTACAGAAAATGACAGTACTTACTCTGTATATTTGAATACAACCAGAGACAATCGTTACATTATTATTCAAACTGCAAGCACAAATACTTCAGAGGCACATTATCTCGATGCAAATAATCCTGCCGCGACGCCGGTGCTTATTCAAAAAAGAGAAAAGGATCTTGAGTATTACCCAACCTACCAGGAGCCTGGCGTTTTTTATATCTACAACAACAAAAATGCAAAGAATTTTAAACTGAGTAAAACCCCGATCGAACATCCCGATCTCGCTAACTGGACAGATGTAGTTCCTCACAGCGATACGGCATTCCTTGAAGACTTTGCGATCTTTAAAAATTATATCGTCGCACAGCAAAAAATAAATGGTCTTACTCAAATCAAGGTAATCGATCGGACTAAAAACAGTTCCTATTATGTAGATTTTGGTGAAGAAGATTATGTAGCGGAACTCGGAGTGGCTACGGATGATTACAATATTGACAGCATTCGTTACAATTACAGCTCACTTACAACACCTGCAACAGATTACATGTATAATCTTACTTCGAAAACAAAAACCCTTCTCAAACAGCAAAAAGTTGGAGGAGGATTTGATGCCACCAAATATGAAACAAAAAGACTCTGGGCCAAAGCAACTGATGGTACTATGGTCCCAATTTCAATAGTCTATAGAAAAGATAATTTTAAGAAAGATGGTTCCAATCCAATGTTATTGTATGCATATGGATCCTACGGAGCAAATACAGATCCCTACTTTACAAGTTCCATCATTAGTCTTTTAGACAGGGGTTTTTCATATGCGATTGCGCATATACGAGGTGGACAGGAGCTTGGTAGAAAATGGTATGAGGACGGCAGAATGCTGAATAAGAAAAACACTTTCACTGATTTTATTGATTGCGCGCAATACCTGGTGAATGAAAAATATACTTCGTCGGATAAATTATTTGCAAACGGTGGAAGTGCAGGTGGTATGCTGATGGGGGCTATTACTAACATGCGTCCGGATCTTTTCAAAGGAGTTCTTGCAGAGGTTCCCTGGATGGATGTAATAACTGATATGCTAAATCCTGACCTTCCCCTCACTACATTAGAATATGATCAGTGGGGTGATCCACACAAAAAAGAATATTACGATTATCAGTTAACCTGGTCACCATATGACAATGTGAAAAAAGCAAAATATCCGGCCATATTTGCCACCGGGGGCCTGAATGATACTCAGGTACCTTACTATTCTCCTGCCAAATGGGTTGCAAAAGTGAGAGAGAATAATACAGGAAATAATGTTGTTTTATTTAAAGTAAACATGGGAGCCGGGCACTCTGGAGAATCAGGAAGATTTGAAAGACAAAAACTGCAGGCTCTGAAGTTTGCATTTATGCTGGATCAACTGGGCATGACGAATTGATTTAGAAACATTTTGTAAAAAAATAACAGCAGGGTTCCCGCAGCGGGAACCCTTTTTCATTGCAATCCATTAAATTCACAACAAATTCCCCGGGAATTTTACTTACACCACCGATGGATGCTGACTAGTTACATTTCTTATCGAAAGCCCCGTAAATGAAACGAATCACAATTATTTGGATTCTTCTCTTTGCTATTGGAACAGTTTGCGCTCAGGACACTTCAATTATTACATTAAAAACCCGACCAAAAATTGGGCTCACATTAAGTGGAGGCGGCGCCAAGGGCTTATCACATATCGGCTTACTTAAGGCAATTGATTCAGCAGGACTCAAAATTGATTATATAACGGGTACCAGTATGGGAAGTATCCTTGGTTCGATGTATGCTATTGGTTATTCCGGAGATTCCATCGAAAAAATCGCGAGAAATATTAGTTGGGAAACTTTATTGTCAAATCAGGCATCGTTGAACAGTCTCGTGATGGATGAAAAAGATGAATATGGCAAATACTCAATTGAGTTACCCTGGGTAAATGGCAATTTTCGGTTACCCGGAGGAGTGTTGGAGAGTCAGGAGCTTTGGCTTACGCTCGGGGAAATTTTCTTTCCTGTATATCGGTCAAAAAAATTCAGTGAATTTAATATTCCTTTCAAGTGTGTTGGGACAGATATTGCCGATGGTAGTGCGGTTGTGATGGACTCAGGTGAATTGCTGACAGCTGTAAGAGCCAGCATGGCGATTCCGTCGGTGTTTACGCCTGTTGAATACGATGGTAAAAAAGTAGTGGATGGAGGTGTCGTAAGGAATTTCCCGGTAAGAGACGTAAAAGCGATGGGTGCAGATTTTGCAATCGGAAGTAATGCATCCTCTGTTACTCTCCCGAAAAGAAAATATGGAAATGTAATTCAGATCCTGATGCAGATTACTTTTTTTGGAGACCAGGCAGATGAAAAAGAGGAAATCAAACTTTGTGACCTCTATGTTCCCCAACCTATCGGGAAATTTAGCATGGCGAGCTTTGTTCAAAGCAAAGAAATTATTGATTCAGGTATCGCAGAAGGAAGAAGAATTTTTCCACAGTTAAAAAGAATTAAAGATTCTCTTGATTCCATTTATGGTCCCCAGCCCGAAATTATTCATCAACTGCCAAAAACAGATTCTGTACTCATTTCATCTTATGAAATTCGGGGATTACAGCATACCTCCGAGGATTTTTTCATGCACATGATGGATTTTAAACTGAACCAAAAATACACAGGGAAAATGTTGTCCAAAAAAGTGGTGAATGTATTCGGTACCAGATATTATGACCGCGTTATATATTCATTGGTGCCCCAGCCCGACAGCTCGGCAAAAATAATTTTCGATGCTATTGAATCTCCTCTTACTTATGCAAAGGCAGGGCTTCATTATAATGAATTCGACGGAGTGAGCGCTATCGCAAATATTACTACGAGAAATCTTCTTTCACCTTTCTCGAGGGATCTGATTACAGCGAATATTGGCCAGAATTTTAAAATTAAGGGTGAGCATCTCCAATATATGGGACCTAGAAAGAGAGTGACTTTTTCATTAAGCTCCCGATTCGAAACACTTCAATTCACTACCTATGACGATTTTAAAAGCGTTGGTAGCTATCGAAATTTTTATTTTAACATAGACACCAGAATTCAGCAAACTGTCAATCGATTATTCAGTGTTGGTATTGGAACAAGATTCGAGAGAGTGAAATATAAATCGATTATCCTTTCCAATTTTGATATTAATGGACACAATCAGTTTCTCACATCCTATTTATACACCAGGGTCAATACCATCGATAGAAACTATTTTCCAAGACGGGGATGGAAGGTTGAAGGCGAATTGGGTGCAGTTTATGGACAGAATCCTGACCTGATTTTTTATGTAGATGGACAACCGGTGCCCAATCCTGACTCCCTGGAAATCAATTTCACTTCCTACACTCGTTTTAATGTTCGGGCTGATCACTATTTGAAATTAGGAAATAAATCCACATTATTGACAAGCCTGGCTGGTGGAATTAATTTCAGTTCCACAGAAGAATTAATGAACGACTATGTTATTGGTGGATTGAACTATTCTTTTAGAAACCAAATTTGCTTTGCCGGGCTCCAGGAAGGAACTATTTACACTTCGAATGTGGGAACTGCATTGATTGGTTACCGAAGAGAATTTTCACCCAACCTCTTTCTCTCTGCAAAAATGAATGCCGCTATTTACAATTTTCTCGATCCGAATAATCACTGGCAGAAACCACAATTTTTAAGCGGTTATGCCTTATCGTTTGGATATTACATGCTATTAGGTCCTTTGGAATTTAGCGTAATGTATTGCGATCAATCCCGAAAAGTTCAGACCTACGTGAATCTTGGAATAGATTTTTAATCGATGTGGGCTTTAATGAAATCGCTTACGAGATAGGAAATAAATTTACCGGTGAGAGGATCGAAATTTCCATTAGCACTTTGTGCAGCACCCTCGCAAATATGCAGATAGACTACCTGTGAATCATTTGCCAAAAAAGCCAGGAACTGTCGCGCCAATAGTGGAGTGATTCCGGATGGACTTATCGCACTGCTCAGAATTCGTTCAACACAATCCAAATCCAATTCAACTCCCACAAAACTATCTTCAGTGAAACTAACAGCCTGTGCAATCGCCTGTCGGAAATTTAATTTTTCTCTTACAAAAATATCTTCGAAAGTGGAGTACTGAATATTGATATTACTGTAAAGGTCATCCATCATGCTCTGGCTATTATAATTTTCATGCAACCCTACAATAGCATATTTATTCAGGTATCCTTCTTCTTTCGCATATCTGAAACCATTACCACTGTGTCGACCTTCCATGATTCTAAAATCGGCATGGGCATCTAAATTAATAGCGTTAATCTGGGAATTATTCATCATTCCTGCCTTCTGCAATCCTTTTGCAGTTCCTTTAATCAGCGGATATGCATTGTTATGACCTCCGCCAATAACAATTGGAGTTTTACCGAGCGCCGTTACCAGCTTGATCATTTCTTCAACTTCGGGATCAATCACATTAGCTACCGCGTGCCTGCACGCATCAATCGTCTCATCCATATTCCTGGCATGCGCTTCTATAAGTCCTTTTACTTCGTTGAAATCAAAATGTCCGAGGGCAATTACTTCTTCGCCAGTAAATAGATCAGTGCTTTGCACGTTGCAGAAGGCCTGGAGAAATGAGAGCCATGCAGTTTCAGTTCCACCGGTTCCAAAATTAGCCCTTACTCCAATGTCTTCGGGTATGCCTAACAGTACGAATGGAGCAGTAGATTGCTGAAGAGAATTTACGAGATCGTTTGGATTCACTACCTGGATTCTTTCTCCAAGTTTGGTTTCGTAACGGCGAAGTTTGGTGATATTGAGGAGGTCCTGCTTTTTATAAAACCTGAAATGAGAGCCTGTAAAACTTCCTCCTTCACGCGCCGTGATCTTACTAATTGGTGCAGACATTGTTTTTTCTTGCTCCATGACCCCTGAATTTCAGGATGAATATAGTGATAAAAAGGATATATAAAAATGATTTACAGGCTTCCATGTTGAAGCTTTTATTCGTTGGAAATGAATGAATAATGCAAATTTGACGGGAGAATTAACTGCTAGGAGATCCAGGCTCCATCAATCATAACACGGTCTACAAGGTTAGTTCCAAATGAATAAGGGAGATAAGAAATTGACGGAATAGCCCTGGTAATAATGAGATTTGACTTTTTGCCACGAGTAATACTTCCTAATTCATTACCCAACTTCATGGCCCATGCTCCATTTAGCGTTGCGGCATTTATGGCTTCCTCTGGAAACATTTTCATTTGAATGCAACTGAGTGCAATAACAAAATTCATATTCCCGCTCGGACTGGAACCGGGATTGTAATCTGATGCCAGTGCCACAGCACAACCCGCATTGATCAATTGGCGCGCGGGTTGAAAAGCCATGCGAAGAAAAAAAGCAGCTGTTGGTAAAAGAGTTGAAATGCCGTTCCATTTCTTACCTGCTGCAGTTGCAATTTTTCCCGAGAGTAATTCCACGTCGCGATCTGTAACAGTTTCAAGATGATCCATTGAAATTGCATTTACATCAATTCCCCTTTCAATACCACCAATGCTATTCAATTGATTCACGTGCAATTTCGGTAGCAATCCATTCTCTAATCCAGCTTTACAGATTTCTTCCATTTCATCAGGAGAAAAAAATCCGTTTTCACAAAAAACATCAATAAAATCAGCAAGATTTTCCTCTGCGATTACCGGCAACATTTCTTCTTTAATAATCCGAATGTATTCCCTGTGATTATCCCTGAATTGAACAGGATATGTATGGGCTCCCAGAAAAGTCGATTTGATTTCAAGCTTTGATTTGCTCTTTAACTTTTTTATCACCCTCAGCATTTTCAATTCTGATTCTAACGTCAAACCATAACCGCTTTTTATTTCAATGGCTCCGGTTCCCAATTTTGAAACTTCTTCGAGCCGTTTCCACGCAAGATTAAAGAGTTCGTCTTCCGAAGTCTCCCCCAATTTTTTGGCTGAATTCAATATTCCTCCTCCTCTCGCAGCGATTTCGGCATAATTCAGGCCTTTTATTTTGTCAACAAATTCATCCTCTCTGCTGCGAGCAAAAACCAAATGAGTATGACTGTCGCAATAGGCAGGGAGAATACTGGCGCCTCCGGCATCGTATAGATCCTTAGGATTTTTAGTCGGTTTGAGATCCGACATCTTTCCGTAATCAGCAATTTGATCCCCTTCCACTATTAAGAAAGCATCTTCAATAATGGGCAAATTCCTGAGTTCCTCTCCTCTTAACGGAGAAAAATTTTCACGTACTCCGGCCAGGTATTTAATGTTGGTGATAATTTGAGTCATTTCCTTAAAGTTGCTCCCAAACAGAACTGGCAAATTTTTCAAGCGAAGGGTCCCTCGCTCCCATCAAAAGTAATACGCAATTTTCGGTAAGATGTGGTTTGGCATTTACCAGAAAATCATTTCTGTCTTCCACAAAATAGGCATTCTTACCTTTTGCTTTTAAATCGTTGATCAAATCTGCTGCAGAAATATTTTTTGTAGTAGTCCCTCCGGCATAGAATATTTCACTCATCCAAATTTCGTCATCTGGTCTCAATACCTGGGCGATTTCCGAAACAAAATCATCCCGCAAAAATCTCGTGGGTCCGTAACCGTGAGGCTGAAACCAGGCCACAACTTTAGGTGCTATAGGTTGACAGGCCTTAATCGACATGGCACATTTTATTGGATTATGTGCATAGTCATCGATCAACCATGTGCCATGCTTTTTACCAAGTATCTGATGGCGCCTGTAAATACCTTTATATTTTCCCAGACTTTTCGAACACATGTAAAGATCTACACCCAGTTGATTTGCAACAGAGCTGGCTGCAAGCGCGTTCTCCATATTATGTTTGCCGAGGGTATTCAGTTTGAAAGATGTTCCGTTTATTTTGAATGAAATTTCGAGACCATTCTGAACAAATTCACTCGCCACATAACCGGCACTGATAGAAGCATCTAACGAAAAATCTATTTTCTCGTCCTTCGATAATTTCGCAGATAATGAATGGGACCTGTTCACTGCAAATTGTTCAGAGTTATTTCTGAATGTTGTGAAAATTTCCATCAGCTCATCTATATCCTTATGATCTTTGTCAATATTCAATAATACTCCATAATCAGGATGATATTGTACAATAGATCCATCACTTTCATCAGCTTCGATTACTAACCATTCTCCCTGACCAACCTTTGCATTTCCTATTTTCCCTTCTTCAATAATGCTAATAAGCCCGGCTCCACTGATAATACCGGGATCTTTTCCTGCGTCCTGAAGTATATCAAAAAGCATTGCACTGGTCGTGCTCTTGCCCGAAGTGCCTCCTATTGCAATTGTCTTTTTGCTTTTTGTAATTAGTGCCAGCAATTCACTTCGTTTGAGGATCGGTATATTCAGTTGTTTTGCCTTAAGTACTTCAGGAACCGTATCTTCTACTGCAGTTGAAACAATCACCAGGTCTGTTTTTTCATTGATGCCCGAACCATCCTGGAAAAAACATTCAATTCCCATGGCTTCGAGTTTATCGCGGGTTTCATTTGGTAAGCCGGGTTGGAAATATCTGTCGGAGCCACTCACATTTTTATTCGTACCACTCAGGTATTGTGCAAGTGCACTCATGCCGGTGCCGGCAATGCCAATAAAAAACACCGTCTTAAAATCATTAAGTCCTGAAATCATGTTGGCTAATTGGGGTCAAATGTAATGTAGTGCCCCAAGAAAACGATCAGGCAGTTTTGAAATTGTTTGTGGATTGAATCAAACTAAAGCACGCCCTTTGTGCTGGGTAAATAATTGCTGAGGGGATCCCTCTTCACCGCCATTCTTATGGCTTTTGCAAAGGCTTTAAAAATTGCTTCAATTTTATGATGTTCGTTCTCCCCTTTGCATTCAATATTCAAATTACATTTTGCTCCATCGCTGAAAGATTTGAAGAAATGAAAAAACATTTCTGTCGGCATCTCTCCTATTTTTTCGCGCTTAAAATCTGCATTCCAAACAATCCAGTTCCTTCCTCCAAAATCAATTAATACTTTAGCATCGGCTTCATCCATTGGAAGTGCAAATCCGTATCTTTCCATTCCGCGCTTATCACTTAATGCCTTTGCAAAAGCTTCACCTAGCGCAATTCCCGTGTCTTCAATAGTATGATGCTCGTCAATATGTAAATCACCTTTGCTTATTAAAGTCAAATCCATTTTACCATGTCTCGCAATCTGCTCAAGCATATGGTCAAAAAATCCAAGTCCGGTTGAAATACTCGCTTTACCACTTCCATCAACATTCAAATCTATTCTTATATCGGTTTCATTTGTTTTTCTTTCCGAATGAACTGCCCTTAATCCTAGTTTAAGGAATTCGTATATTTTGCTCCAGTCCTTAGTTTCCAATGCAATGGTGCCATCTTTTCTGAGTGAATCTGCAGTTTCGTTAATTTCAGAGGCGCCCAAATGTTCATCCACATTCAACCAAATTCCTTTGCATCCCAGGTTTTTGGCTAATTGAATGTCTGTAATGCGATCACCAATTACATAAGAATTAGCAATATCATAATCAGGATTATTGAGATAACGGGTAAGCATAGCCGTACCAGGTTTTCTGGTAGGTGCGTTATCAGCAGGAAAACTTTTGTCGATGTAAACTGCCTTAAAAAAAATCCCTTCCCCTTCCAAACTTTTCATTACCAGATTTTGAACCGGCCAAAAAGTTTCTTCGGGAAAGGACTTAGTGCCAAGTCCATCCTGGTTTGTGACCATAACCAACTCGTAATCGAATTCACGGGCTATTTTTCCCATGTATTCAAACATGAATGGGTAGAAGGTCAATTTGTCGAATGAATCCAACTGATAGGTAGGAGGAGCTTCATTGATCAGGGTTCCATCCCGGTCAACAAACAAGATTCTTTTCATTTATACTTGGTTTTTCCCATACAATAAGACGGTTACTTCAATTTTGCTCTAACCGCCTTCACATCATTCACTGTAACTGCACTTGCTTTATTTCCAAAACTGTTTCTAACGTATGTGAGTACATCAGAAATATCCTGATCTGTCATATAAGTGTGTGCTGGCATGGGATTATAATATTCATCATCCCCAATTGTCAAAGGATCTGTGATCCCTTTCATTACAACTTTAATCAACTGTTCTTTGGGTCCAATAACCCATTTTGTTTTAATGAGCGGTGGATTCATTCTCGGTGTTCCAGCACCGTCTGCCTGGTGACATCCCAGGCATTCTTTTTCATAAACTTTTTTTCCGCGCTCCATCACTACCGGTGATGGTTTTTTCTGTTGCAGTCCTGCGCTTATCGAAACGAAGAATAATCCCAATAATATGGAGAGAAAACAAATTCTATTGATCATAATTTCTATTTCCCTTTATAACTGATCTTCCAAATATTTCCGGCGTTGTCATCTGAAACATAAATTGAACCATCAGGTCCCTGAGCCAATCCACAGGGACGATATTTTGCTTTTCCTGATGCACGATCCTGTTCTGATCCTGCAAATCCGTCGGCAAATACTTCCCAGGTTCCATCTGGCAAACCATTTTTAAATGGAAGAAACACTACAAAATATCCAGCCTGAGGTTCTGGTGCACGGTTCCATGAACCATGAAAAGCAATGAACGCTCCATTCTTATATTTTTCAGGAAACTTATTTCCGGTATAAAACAAAAGTGCATTTGGTGCAAGGTGCCCGGGAAATGCATAAATGGGTTTATCAAAACCTGCGCATCTTCCTTCATCTTTACCATTACCACCATACTCTGGTCCTAATAATTTTTTATGCTGAATCTGATCGTAATAACAATATGGCCATCCAAAGTTGGAACCTTTTTTCACCAGGAACATTTCTTCAGCAGGAAGCTCAGCATTTTGTTGTTCAGTATACAGGCTGTCAAATAACCTATGCAAATCATCTCTACCATGTTGCATCGCATATAATTCATTTGCCTGCTCATTCCATGTAATACCAACGGTATTTCTAATGCCCGTGCAATATCTCACGCCCTGGGGATATGATTGATTCAACTGATCAGCTTTGAATTGCCAGATACCACCGGCAACATCGAGGATCGGACACGGATCTTGTCCCGGTGAACCTTTTGTGCGATTTTGAACCTGGCATGCATTTGAAAATGCGCCAATGTTTACATAAATATTTCCCGCATTATCCAGTGTAATTGATTTGGCATTATGCTCACCGTGATCGGCGAGGTCCTTTACAATATTTTCGGGCTTATCAACATTCGCAACTTCATTTTTTTCATTTAACTTATATCTGTAAATGCCACTGTTTGAAGATGCGTAGAGATAGCCATTCTTAATGGCAATCCCAGTTCCGGGATAGTTTCCGAAGGCCGTGATTTGTTCTGCCTTACCGTCGCCATCTGCATCCCTTAATCTCAAAATTCCCTTTCCGTCTTTCAGTCTTTCCAGTTTCACGTATATATCACCGTTACTGTTCACCACGATATGCCTGGCTCTTCCCAGGTTTTCCGCCACTACAATGGCATCAAATCCGTCGGGCAATTTAAGTCCGGCATTATCACCCTGCAATGTTGTTTTGTTTTTTACCTGTGCAGTGTCGCCTGCGCATGCCTGTAAGGCTATCATACACACAATACCTGCTGCCAAAATGTTTTGAGTAATACGTTTCATGAGTTAAAAAAATTTGGGAGTCATAAAATTACCAATTATCTCAGGAAATTCTTCAAACCGTTTATCAATTCTTCATTCTCATTTGGGGCACCTACCGTTATTCTTAAGCAACCTTCACAAAGCTCAACCTTACTTCTGTCGCGAACCACTATGCTTAAGCTTAACAAATGCTCATAGACTTTCTTAGGCTCTTTTACTTTAACAAGGAGAAAATTTGCATCAGATGGATATACTTTTTCTACAATATCAAGACCAGATAAAGCTCCAGCAAGGATCTCTCTTTCAGCTACCAGTAGCTTTATCATTTCATTTACTTCTTCCACATGATCGAGGGCCTGTAAAACGATTTCCTGCGTCGCCTGACCGATATTGTAAGGTGGTTTAACCTTGTTATATATCTCGATAATCTCTTCACTTGCAAATGCCATGCCCAGCCTTAGTCCGGCCAGTCCCCAGGCCTTGGATAAAGTTTGCATGACAACAAGGTTTGGATATTCCTGAAGTTCCTGTATAAAGGACCGTTGGCGGGAAAAATTAATGTATGCTTCATCTATGCAAACAATGCCTGGGAAATTATTTAAGATCATTTCAATATCTCCCCGATCCAGCGAGTTGGCTGTTGGATTGTTGGGAGAGCATAACCAAATTATCCTGGTATTTTCATCCACCAAATTTTCCATATGAATAAGGTCGAGCTGAAAATCATCCAGCATCCTTGCTCTCCTGATTTCAACATCGTTAATATGGGCGCTCACTTCATACATTCCATATGTCGGCGGGCAAATGACAACATTATCCTTGCCGGGATTACAAAATGCCCGGTACAAAATATCAATGCATTCATCACTGCCATTTCCTAAAAAAATATTTTTTCCAGGAACCCCTTTTATTTTACTCAATTTCTCTTTGATCTTCCATTGCAATGGATCCGGATACCTGTTATACCATTTGATGAGAGGCGAACCCAGGCTATTTTCATTAGCGTCGAGAAATACTTTTGCTTCTCCCTTAAATTCATCTCTTGCAGATGAATAAGGAACAAGTTTTTTAATATTATCTCTCACCAAATCCTGAACATTAAACATATGATCTTTAATATTTCGATTTTGAATATTTTATGATTTTCATGAATTAAATCTTATCAAAACAGCATTGGCGTGTCCATGCAACTGTTCTGCTTCAGCCATGGCAACGACAGTGGGAGCAATGGTTTTTAATCCTGCCTCGGAAAGTTTTTGATAGGTTATTTTTTTCACAAAACTATCTATACTCACACCGCTATATGCCCGCGCATAACCGTTAGTGGGCAATGTATGATTAGTTCCACTTGCATAATCACCCACGCTTTCAGGTGCATAGTTTCCCAGGAAAACTGAACCTGCATTTATGATTTTTTCGGATATCGTTTCATCCTTTTCACATGCAATTATCAAATGCTCCGGAGCATAAGCGTTAACCAATTCAATACCACGATCCAGGTTTTCAATTAGTACAAGCCTGCTATTGTTAAGAGATTGAACAGCCAATTCTTTACGAGGCAGCAATTCAAGTTGTTTCGATATTTCTTTTTGAACAGATTCCAAAATTGTCCAGGAATCAGAAATTAAAACAACCTGGCTGTCAGGACCGTGCTCTGCCTGCGACAAAAGGTCGGCAGCTATGAAAGAAGGATTCGCTGAATTGTCTGCCAGCACGCATACTTCACTCGGACCCGCTGGCATATCAATCGCCATTCCGTCCTGTTGAACTAACATCTTCGCACAGGTCACGTATTGATTACCCGGTCCAAAAATTTTATGAACTTTTGGGACTGATTCAGTTCCATAAGTCATTGATGCAATTGCCTGCACTCCTCCGATTTTGAAAATCGAATTCACACCAGACTTATTTGCAGCATAAAGAATCGCAGGATGAATTTTTCCATCTTTGCCGGGAGGAGTGCATAAGACAATTTCTTTGCAACCCGCAATGTTTGCAGGAATGGCCAGCATGAGAACTGTAGAAAACAATGGTGCTGAGCCGCCTGGAATATAAAGTCCAACCTTTTCAATACCTACATTTTTGCGCCAGCATTTTACTCCGGGCATAGTTTCAACCGGTATGGTACTTTGTACCTGCGAAAGATGAAATTTCTCAATATTTGAATGCGCCTGGTCAATGGCGTCTTTCAAAGTAGTATCAATATGTGCAACTGCTTCTGAAATTTCATTTTCAGACACTTTCATTTCATCAACAGAAATTCCATCAAATTGCAGGGAATATTTTTTTACTGATTCATCACCTTTTGCCCTTACATCTTCCAGTATTGCTTTTGTACTTTGAATAAGGGAAGAAGAATCAATGGAGGGCCTTTTAAGGATATCATCCCAATCAGCTTTTGAAGGAAATTTATAAATGTTCATTTTTATAAAAATTTGTGGATGATGAATCAAATCACCATTTTTTCGATTGGAACAACAAGAATACCCTGTGCGCCGGCGGCCTTAAGCTGCTCAATTTTATCCCAGAACTCATCCTCGCTCAAAACGCTATGCACAGAACTCCACCCCTCGTCGGCCAGAGGTAAAACAGTCGGACTTTTCATTCCGGGTAAAAGTGAAATTATTTCCTTCAATTTATCATTGGGAGCATTAAGCAAAACATATTTGTTATTCCTTGCTTTCTTCACCGCCTGTATACGGAATAATAATTTGTTCAGTAGTTGCTGATGAGGATCACTGAGTTTTTTATTTCTGATAAGAATGGCCTGTGAATTCAAAATCGTTTCCACTTCTTTCAATCCATTTGTTAGCAAAGTAGATCCGCTACTCACTAAGTCGCAAATGGCATCTGCTAATCCAATGCCCGGTGCAATCTCAACAGACCCGCTGATTTCATGAATTTCGGCATTGATCTTATGCTCATCCAAATATTTCTGAACAAGGGAAGGATAGCTTGTGGCAATCTTCTTTCCTTCTAAGTATTTCACATCCCTGTAGTTCTCACCTCTACTCACGGCGAGGCTCAACCGACAAGGGGCGAATCCCAGCTTCTCAACGAGTTCTACCGATTTGTTCTTTTCATAAACCACATTTTCACCCACGATTCCAATATCGGCAACCGCATCTTCAACATATTGGGGAATATCATCGTCCCGCAAAAAAAATACTTCCAATGGGAAATTGGTCGCTTCGGTTTTTAGTTTATTCGCTCCATTTGAAATATCAATCCCGCATTCCTTCAATAATTTGATTGAATCTTCGTGAAGTCTGCCTGATTTTTGAATAGCCAATTTCAATTTCATTTTACTGCCCATTGGGGTGTTTAGATATTCTGCAAAAAAATTAGGGCCTACCTTACGGTAAGCCCTTAGCATTTTGTATTGAGATTGCACAAAATTACACCGGCCTACCCTCGGGGTAAGTAATGATGGTGATGATGATGTGCGATTCTAAGCATGTTAAATATTGGAACAAAAATAAGCGTCAGAGTTTAATTGAACAAAACTTTATATAATTATTAAAATTCGATGGCGCTTCTGATATTTGATACTTCCAAACAGTTGTTAGCGTGCCAACCTTAGTACTCGAAACATTTATAAAAGCTCCAAAGGATCTGTGTTTTGATCTCTCGAGAAGCATTGATCTCCATATGATTTCAACCAGCAAAAGCAAGGAAAAAGTTGTAGCAGGAAGACAGCGTGGTTTGATTGAAAAAGGGGAATTCGTAGAATGGGAAGCCAAACATTTTGGGCTTAAAATGAGGCTGCGTTCGAAAATATCAAAATTAGATTACCCAAACGAGTTTCTAGATGAAATGGAACATGGTCCGTTCAAATTCATATACCATCTGCACAAGTTTACGGACAATCCATCCGGAACAATTATGATTGATCAATTTCGGTTTGAAACTCCGCTGGGATTGCCGGGTAAACTCGTCAATTATTTATTCCTGACCACATATATGAAAAAATTACTGGAAGAAAGAAACGCTGTTATTAAAAATTTCGCAGAGACTGATCAATGGAAAAGCCTTCCGGGTTTCGAATTACACATTAACCAAAAATAACTGTCAGTTTGAAATTTTATATCTAAATTGGCTACCTCTTTTTACTCAATTAATATCCATAATTATGAACGATTCTGTAAAGAAATTGACCCTGGCATTTTGTGCAGCAATAGCCGGTACAGCCGTATTCGCCCAACAACCGGCTCAACAGGGAGATCCGAAGCTTACGGAGTTTTACGAACCAGTCCCCAAAATTGTAACCCCGGGCGCTACTCCGTCAGATGCGCCATCAGATGCAATCATTTTATTCGATGGGAAAAATCTTGATCAATGGCGTTCAGGGAAAAGCGCTGACACCACTCAGCCTGCATTGTGGACTGTTGCTGATGGAGCGATTACAGTGAAAAAAGGCACTGGTAGTATTGAAACAAAGCAAAGATTCATGGACTATCAGTTACATATTGAATGGAAGATTCCGACAAACATTACCGGATCGGGACAGGCTCGCGGTAATAGCGGAGTATTTCTTGCTTCGACGGGTCCTGGTGACGTAGGATACGAACTGCAGGTGTTGGACTGCTATAATAATACTACTTATGTTAACGGCCAAACTGCCAGCATTTATAAACAGGCAATTCCTTTAGCGAACGCATGCAAAAAGCCGGGTGAATGGCAGGTTTACGATGTGATTTGGACAGCTCCACGCTTTAATGATGACGGATCTTTAAAATCACCCGCGCGCGTAACTGCATTTCATAATGGCGTGTTGGTACAAAATAATACCGAAGTAAAAGGCGTGACCATGTATATTGGCACCCCATATTATAAAAAACACGGTGCTTCACCCATTAAACTGCAGGATCATGGAGACCCCAGCGAACCCATCAGTTTTAGAAATATTTGGGTGAGACCCTTGTAAGTTTTGAAAAAATTGAAAGAAGCCGGAATTAAGTCCGGCTTTTTTTTTCTCGATAATTTCACAAATGAATCACAAGAATCTTCATTCATATATTTGCACTATGGCAGAAGATCTGAATATTATCACGGGCACCAAAGCCGAACAATACGAATCATTAATTCCACAGATCCAGGGACTACTGGAAGGAGAAACAGATTTCGTGGCGAATCTTGCTAATGTTGCGGCTGCCCTAAAGGAGCAATTTGGCTGGCTGTGGGTGGGATTTTACCTCGTAAAAAACGATGAACTGGTTCTGGGACCATTTCAGGGCCCTGTTGCATGCACCCGTATTAAAAAAGGTAAGGGAGTTTGTGGAACTAGTTGGGATAAAGCAGAAACCTTAATTGTTCCTGACGTTGAAAAATTTCCTGGCCATATTGCCTGCAGCAGTGCTTCGAAATCTGAAATTGTTGTTCCCTTAATGAAAAATGGAAAGGTGGTTGGCGTGCTGGATATTGATAGCGTTTCTCTCTCCGAATATGATACCACTGATCAGGAATATCTCGAAAAAATTGTGGAGCTGATTTCTCTTCCCTAATTAATTCTCTTTTTCTTTCAGCAATTCGTTTACAGTTTCAATGAAGAACTCTTTCGATTCTTCAAAATGAATTCCTGTTCCGGGTCCGTAAAACCCACCATGCGTTTTCTTAACCTTACCATCTTTACCAATAAAAATAGTTGTGGGAAATCCTTTTATCGGTGTGAATTGGGGAAGTGTTTTTTCTGTACGTAAAGAATCCGAAGTGCTAACGCCAGTAATCAACATTGGGTAAGCGACATTAAATCTCTTTCGAAATTTATTCAGACTGGCTTTAGATCTTTCGAAATCGGTACTGTATTCGTAAGCAAGCGCAATGATTTCAAGTCCTGAATTTTTATGGTTTTTGTAATACTCACTCAGGAATGCAGTTTCATCCATACAATTTGGGCACCAGGATCCCATTATCTGTACAACCACTACTTTATTGTTGAATTGCGGGTCGTTAATGGATACCATTTTGCCATCAAGATCGGGGAAACGAAAATTTAATCTTTCCTGTCCCGGCTTCAAATGCATCGCAATAATTTCTTCCGGAAGTGTAGCATTTGGATTTTTAGTTGCTTTCCAGCTTTCAACATGTGTGGATCCTGCAATATACAACCCACTGGAAATGGTGGAATCACTTGTAATCAAAGCGGAAAAATAATATGCGTGGGTTCCATCGAAAACAGAAAGCTCCATGGAATCCGCCGAAACCCTTCCTTCCAGATACCTGTAATCCCCGGAGGGAGTTAAAAAAGTACCCGTTAAATAATTTTGATTTTGGGTGAATTCCGCGATTGCTGGTCTCGTGGTTTCATCTTCTTTAAATTCTACTTCCCACCTTCCTGAAATATTATTTGTTGCCGGTAAATTTTTTGAGGAGAATCGGTTCGTAATTCCAGCGTATGCATAAAACGGAATTTCCTGTCGGGAGCTAAAGGTTGTTCCTCTAACCCAAAATCCCTTCCAGTTTCCATCTGCGAGAACTTTTACACGAAACTGTGATTCAAATACGGGCATTTGAAACCAGAGGGAATCGCCTGAAATCTGAACCTGGTCAACAAGGATTTTTTCATTTGCGTTGCGGATATAGATTACAGGTTTTCCATTCAGTTTTGAATAATCCAAATTGAAAATTATTTTTTTACCATCTTCCCTTTCTATAACTGCCCTGTAAGCACCTTCATATACAGAAATCGTTTGTGTGAATGAGCGAAAGGGAAATAATAGTAAAAGCAATAATAAATTTCGAAGCATTTTCGAGTCATGAATTAAATAGCACCAAATTTAGGCCAGGGAAAACCAAAAATATTGTCAAGATTATGACAAGAAGCGAAAATTAATCGATAACAATTCAGGAATTGTGAGCTGGCAATACTTTCAGATTTTCTATCATTTCTTTGGTCATCTTCGATAGATCGAATTCTTCTTTCCATCCCCAATCTTTCCTGGCAACCGAATCGTCAATGCTCTGCGGCCAACTGTTGGCTATTGCCTGGCGATAGTCGGGTTCATAACTAATCTTGAATTCGGGAACATGCTTCTTGATTTCCATTGCAATTTCCCTTGGTGAAAAGCTCATCGATGACACGTTATAAGAAGTTCGAATTGAAATTTTATCTGCCGGCGCTTCCATGAGTTCTATAGTGGCTCTGATTGCATCGGGCATATACATCATCGGTAGATATGTATCTTCTTTCAGGAAGCACTTATATTTTTTTTCTTCAAGAGCATCCGTATAAATCTCAACAGCATAATCCGTAGTCCCTCCCCCAGGTGCAGATTTATAGCTTATCAACCCGGGATACCTGATGCTTCTAACGTCAACGCCATAGCGCTGATGAAAATAATTACACCAAAACTCTCCCGCATATTTGCTAATTCCATATACGGTTATTGGCTCAATGATTGTGTGTTGGGGACAATTTTGTTTGGGACTCGTAGGTCCGAATACGGCAATACTGCTTGGCCAATAAACTTTGTGAAGTTTCTCTTCTTTGGCGATATCCAGCACATTGAGCAATCCCTGCATATTCAGGTGCCAGGCGAGATTTGGATTTTTTTCACCGGTTGCAGAAAGAATGGCGGCCAACAAATAAATCTGCGTAATATTCTGGCGAATTACCTGAACGTGCAGCATTTCCTTGTTCATCACATCCAAACTCACATAGGGCCCCGTTCCTTTAAGTAATTCATTTTCCTCCCTAAGATCTGAGGCTACTACATTGGAGTTGCCATAAATTTTTCTCAAAGCCAGGGTAAGTTCAACGCCTATTTGTCCGGATGCTCCGATTACCAGGATTTTTTCTTTGACCATGCAAGCATTTTTGTGTAGGTGTAAGAATCACAAACCTAAAGAAATCCTCCGGATTGAAATGAAATGTGCGGATAATAACTGTTTGATCCTGTAGCGGAACCGCCCAATTTCTGTATCAAATGCGGACAACCCATAAAACCCCGTCGAATTCAAATCTTTGGAAACCAAAAACTTTAGGGATTGGTATATTTTTTTGTATGAAATAGCATACTTCAGAATCATGATTAAAAGTTACTTGAAAACCGCCTGGCGTAACCTGTCTCGCAATAAATCATTTTCAACAATTAATATACTCGGACTTTCCCTTGGAATGGCGTGCACCCTCTTAATATTGCTATGGGTGGCAGATGAAAAGAGTGTGGATGGATTTCATGCAAAAGGCAAGCAGCTTTTCCAGGTTTATGAAAGAAATTATTACGATGGAAAAGTTTCCGCAGATTATCCAACGCAGGGACTCCTGGCTCCTGAACTCAAAAAAAATGTTCCTGAAATTGAAATGGCCAGTGGATTTGAAAGAGCGTCAGCCCCCGGGACCAAAAGCACTTTCGAATTTGAAAATAAAGTGAATAAAATGGAGGGATATTTTGTAGGTGTTGATTTCCTGCAAATGTTCAGCTATAAGTTATTATCGGGCAATCCTGCAACTTGTCTTATTGCACCGGAGGATGTGGCTATTTCCAGGCAAATGGCTGAAATGTTTTATGGTTCTCCCAATAACGCAATGGGAAAAACTATAAGGTATGAGAATAGAGAAGATTTAAAAATTACAGCAGTATTCGAAAATATCCCCTCGAACTCATCCCAACAATTCGATTATTTAAGAACCTGGACAGCGTTTGAAAGAGATAATGACTGGATGCACCATTGGGGAAACACTGATCCGGCAACGTATGTGCTTTTACGTAATGATGCAGATCCGGCCAAAGTTGAAGCCAAGATCAAAGATTTTATTTATCGATATATCAAACCAAATGAAGGCGCAAAAACAGAATTAGCTCTCCAGTCATACCCTCAAAAATATTTGCACTCCAATTTTGAGGATGGTAAAATAAGTGGTGGTAGAATAGAATATGTAAACCTGTTCACATTAATAGCAGTCTTTATTATTTTAATCGCCTGCATCAATTACATGAATCTTGCAACTGCGCAATCTGCGCGCAGAGCCAAAGAAGTAGGATTGCGAAAAGTAGTTGGCGCTGCAAGAACTTCTCTCATTAGCCAGTTTTTCGGAGAAGCTATGATGCTTACCGTGTTCTCAATAATCATCGCAATTCTGATGGCATCTATTGCGCTGCCTGCATTTAATAATCTTACAGGCAAACAACTTAGTCTGCCATTTGATTCTTTTGCATTTTGGGGAAGTCTTCTTGCACTGGTTGCAACCGTTGGGCTCCTTGCAGGGAGTTATCCGGCCATATATTTATCTGCATTGAAACCAGCCCTCGTACTCAAAGGAAGTTTGAAGTTCAACTGGAAATCAACCGTACTTCGTCAGGGTTTAGTTGTATTTCAATTTGCATTGTCGGTGATTTTGATTGTTGGAATGATTGTCATTTACAAACAGCTCAATTTTATTCAGTCAAAGAACCTGGGATATGATCGGGAAAATTTAGTCTATGTTCCGCTTGAAGGGGACTTGGCTAACAAATATGTTTTATTCAAAGAAGAGGCATTAAAAATTCCGGGCATTTCAAATATATCAAAAATGCGAAACTCCCCTACAGTAATATTCCATCATACAGGAAGTATTGGCTGGCCTGGTAAGGATCCAAATCTTGTAGTACCATTTGCAGATGAAATTGTAGGATATGATTTTGCAAAAACAATGAAACTGAAATTAGTTGCGGGCCGGGATTTTTCGAAAGATTTTGGTAGTGATTCTGCAGATTTTTTGATCAATGAAACAGCAGCGAAAAAAATTGGTTTCGATAATGCGGTGGGACAAACTATGTTTTGGGGAAATCACCAGGGAAAAGTAATTGGTGTATTACAGGATTTTCATTTCAATTCCATGCACCAGGCAATTGAACCTTTGATTATTCACCTTGAAGAAAAATGGAATTGGGGTACTATTCTCATCAGGGTTGAAGCCGGGAAAACCAGGGAAGCTATTGCCGGATTAGAAAAGATATGCAAAGAGTTGAATCCAAAATTTCCGTTTGCCTATCAATTTTCTGATCAGGAATTTAATAAACTTTATAAGAGTGAAGAAATCGTAAGTAAACTTTCAAACTATTTCGCTTTCCTGGGCATATTCATTTCCTGTTTGGGACTATTCGGATTGGCAACATTTACGGCTGCAAGAAGGAGAAAAGAAATTGGTGTGAGAAAAGTTTTGGGGGCATCCGTTCCAAGTATTATATCGCTCTTAGTTACAAATTTTTTGAAACCTGTTGCACTCGCATTTATTATCGCTACACCTATTGCCTGGTATGCCATGAAAAGCTGGTTGCAGGGATTCGCCTATAAGATTGATTTTAGCTGGACCATTTTTCTGGTAGCATTTATAATAACTTTTTTAATAGCGCTATTAACCATCGGCTTTCAAAGTTTCAAAGCTGCTCTTACAAACCCGGTGCAGGGATTGCGTACTGAATAAGAATCAGGTCCATTATTTGAAAATAGGCAAGCAAGCAGAATGGCTTACCTTTGCGGCCATGGAAAAATTTCTGAAAGACCTTTTTGCAGGTCAATCTTACGACGAAAATAATTTCTTCCTCATTGCAGGACCATGCGTGGTAGAGAGTGAAGAATTGATTATGGAAGTGGGAGAAAAAGTTTCTACTATTTGTCACAATTTGGGGATACCTTATGTTTTCAAATCCTCATATCGCAAAGCTAACCGAACCAGTGCATCTTCGTTTACTGGTATTGGTGATGAAAACGCATTGCACCTGGTTAAAAAACTTGGAGAGAAATTAAAGCTGCCGACCACTTCCGATATTCATGCGCATGACGAAGCTGCTCCTGCTGCGAAATATGTAGACATACTTCAGATTCCCGCATTTCTTTGCAGGCAGACCGATCTTTTAGTTGCTGCTGCGGAAACTGATAAGATTGTAAATGTGAAAAAGGGTCAGTTTCTATCAGGGCCATCCATGAAATTTGCAGTGGAGAAAATCAGAAATGCAGGTAATCAAAAAATAATTCTTACCGAAAGGGGTAATACTTTCGGTTATCAGGACCTGGTAGTTGATTACCGCAATATTCCCTGGATGCAGGCACATAGCGTACCCGTGGTGATGGATTGCACACATTCATTGCAACAACCTAATCAAACAAGTGGCGTAACCGGAGGCAATCCTCAATTGATAGGCACTATTGCCAAAGCTGCAATCGCAACCGGTGCAAATGGATTGTTTATTGAAACACATCCCAATCCTGCTGTTGCAAAGAGCGACGGAGCCAATATGCTAAAACTTGATTTACTGGAAGATTTGTTGAAGCAGCTTGTGAAGTTGAAGAAGGCAGTTCAATAGTATTCAGTACTTAGTACCTGGTACCTGGACAAAAGACCTCAACTTAAAAGTCAATTCGAACGAGCCAAATCGACATTTATTTGTTTTTAAGAAATTTGGTTTCGGAATTATAACCTTTGGTCCTTACGGGGCAATGGAACAATTACGCTGGCGCTGGGCTACAGACCTTTGACCACTACGGGTTTTAATTGTCATTTGATTTATTTCTGCCGATGAAACAAAAAAGCCCATAGACCGAGGCGTCTCCCAAGGTTGGTAGAAAGCAATTTCGAGATGATAATTGTTCCGTAGGTACAAAACATATTTTAGCCAATAAAATTGAAATTTTCAATTGCAGTTAGTCTGAATTTTTCTTTGCACATTATTTATTTAATGTGAAGATTGTTTGCAGGGAGCTGAGGCAGATAGAAAAAAAAAGCTCCCGAATCATAGGATAGGACCAGGAGCTGATTTTTCGTTTGGAACATTGGATTTCTTAGAAACAGTTCGGTTTTCAAGAGGATAATTGACGTATGTTTAAAGAACTAATGCCGTTGAATGAACCAGAAGGAACTTCATAGGACTTTGTTTGGTGTTTCATAGGTATCGTAAACCCCGAATTGAAAAGTACATACTAATAACATTACAGTCAATTTTTAATTGCTGTTTTTTAATTGTTTTTTATACAATTAATTGCAAGTACAGTTGTGTCTTAAGTACATACTCTTAACACCAAAAAATAGTAGAATTAGCTCGGAAAAAAACTACTGACAGCTATTAGGATTTATCTTCATAGCTCCTCAAAAATGAATTAGTATTAGTTAATAATTCAGCGGATTTCTCTCCTTGCTCCACAGATAATTTCTAATATTTAACCAAAAAGCAAGGAACATATAAATAATGATGGGAGATCCCATTGTGAGTAGGGAAATGTAGATAAAATATTTGCGGATCGTGGTGTTAGCAATTCCTATTTTTTCGCCAATATAGGAGCAAACTCCAAACACCTGCCATTCGATAAAGTGCTTGAACTTGTTCATAAAATAAAATTACAAAAAATCTGCAAGCTCTTTGCAAATGGGTTGTTAGTAACATGCTATTTTTAGGTAAATTCGCACCACAATTTGGAGAGTTGCCTGTCAACTGACAGTCAGGATGGGTTTGAAAGGGGTACCGATAATTGACATATATCTATTAGCGGTTATCCGGATCAATAAATACCAATCCTTTATCGATTGCGGGTTTTGTTCCCTCCCCTGGCATCCTCCCCGAACGCAGCCCTTGTTCTTAACTTTAAATTCATTTTATCATGGTTTTTGACCTCGATCTTATCAAGAAAATCTATGCAGCATTGCCGGGCAAAGTTGAAGCGGCCCGAAAACTCACTGGACAACCTTTGACACTGGCTGAAAAAATCCTTTATTCTCATTTGTTTGAAACTCCCGCCAAGGCATATACGAGAGGCAAAGATTATGTTGATTTTGCACCCGATCGCGTGGCTATGCAGGATGCCACGGCTCAAATGGCTCTTTTACAATTCATGACCTGCGGCCGGTCCAAAGTTGCCGTTCCATCTACAGTGCATTGTGACCACCTGATCCAGGCAAAAGTTGGTGCGCGTGAAGACCTTGCCACAGCCATAGATGTGAATAAAGAAGTTTATGATTTTCTGGCTTCTATTTCAAATAAATACGGTATCGGTTTTTGGAAACCGGGAGCCGGTATTATTCACCAGGTAGTTTTAGAAAACTATGCGTTTCCCGGAGGTATGATGATTGGAACAGACTCCCACACTCCAAATGCGGGTGGACTGGGAATGGTTGCCATTGGAGTAGGTGGTGCTGATGCCGTAGACGTTATGGCCGGATTGCCCTGGGAACTTAAAATGCCGAAATTAATTGGCGTAAAACTTACGGGTAAGCTTAGTGGATGGACTTCCGCCAAAGATGTTATTCTTCGTGTTGCCGGAATTCTAACTGTAAAAGGAGGTACCGGAGCCATTGTGGAATATTTTGGTGAAGGTGCAGATAACCTCAGTGCTACGGGAAAGGGCACTATTTGCAATATGGGAGCAGAAATCGGGGCGACCTGTTCCATATTTGCATACGATGAAAAAATGTCTGCGTATTTGAAAGCTACCGGAAGAGAAGAAGTAGCAGCTCTTGCAGACGGTATCCGCGCACATTTGAGGCCTGATCCTGAAGTATACGCGCAACCTGAAAAATATTACGACCAGGTGATTGAAATAAACCTGAGTGATTTAGAGCCTTATGTAAATGGTCCCTTCACTCCGGACCTTGCATGGCCCATATCAAAATTTGCAGACGCAGTGAAGTCGAATAACTGGCCTGAGAAACTGGAAGTGGCATTGATTGGTTCCTGCACAAACTCTTCATATGAAGATATCAGTCGCTCCGCCTCACTCGCAAAACAGGCTATTGACAAAAACTTAAAAACAAAGGCTGAATTTACAATTACACCCGGATCGGAACAGGTTAGATATACAATCGAAAAAGATGGTTTCCTAAAAACCTTCGACAAAATTGGAGGTGTGGTACTGGCAAATGCATGCGGTCCCTGTATTGGACAATGGGCAAGACATATTGATGATCCTAATAGAAAAAATTCAATTATCACATCTTTCAACAGAAATTTTGCGAAAAGAAACGATGGACTTGCAGCTACACACGCTTTCGTTGCTTCACCAGAAATTGTTACAGCTTTCGCAATTGCCGGTGATCTCACTTTTAATCCACTAAAAGATAAATTGAAAAATGAAAAAGGTGAAGAAGTAATGCTGGATGAACCAACGGGAGTAGAATTACCTCCGAAAGGTTTTTCTGTAGAAGATGCCGGTTATGTTTCTCCTGCAGCCGATGGAAGTAAAGTGAATGTAATTGTTTCTCCCGAGTCAAAAAGACTTCAACTCCTCGCCCCATTTGCTCCATGGGAAGGTACAGACCTCAAAGGACTTCGCCTCCTCATCAAAGCAAAAGGGAAATGTACAACCGATCATATTTCTATGGCAGGTCCATGGTTGAAATTCCGTGGACATTTGGATAATATCTCAAATAACATGCTCATTGGTGCTATTAATTTCTTTAATGAAAAAACTGATTCGGTAAAAAATCAAATCAGTGGCGAATATGGAGCAGTGCCAGCTACACAAAGAGCGTACAAAGCCGCAAGCATTGGAACTATAGTTGTAGGTGATGAAAATTACGGAGAAGGTAGCAGCCGTGAACACGCTGCAATGGAACCTCGTCACCTTGGAGTCCGTGCCATTGTTGTGAGAAGCTTCGCCAGGATTCACGAAACAAATCTTAAAAAACAGGGCATGCTCGCACTCACTTTTGCAAATAAAGAAGACTATGATAAAGTTCAGGAGGATGATGTAATTGACATAACTGGTCTCACTTCGTTTGCTCCTGGAAAACCACTGACACTTGTATTACATCACAAGGATGGCAAATCAGATAATATAACGGTGAACCATACTTATAATGATCAACAAATAGAATGGTTTAAGGCTGGCGGTGCATTGAATGTAATTAGAAAGCAATTTAGTAAATAGAGTACCTAGTACTTAGTACCTAGTACCCAGACATGAGAAATTAAAAACGAATCCGCTCACCATTACTGGCGAGCGGATTTTTTGTCGCAAGTCATTTCGAACAAGCAATTACGATTAGCGCACAATTATAAAAATGATGCTTGCGCCGAGAGAAATCTGATTCAGGATTACCATTCGCATTCAAAATTTCATCAAAACAAATATTTACTTAATTTATCGGAACGTGATTCTCACAGTGGTCCTTTAAATAAAACAAATCCGCTCACCATTACTGGTGAGCGGATTTTTTATTTGGAGATTTTCAATTTACCATCTTCCACCATGTCTTCCCTGATCATCATCATCATCACGTCCTCTTTTGTAATGGCCATATGCATGACCGCGACCATTATTTCCTCTCCTGTCCCAATCATGATCTCTGTCGGAACCCCATCTGTCATCAGGACGTCCATAGTAAACGGGACCACGATAATCTCTGAGCACAACCTGATCGTGTCTATATTTATAAGGCGCATACATTCTACGATACTCATCAGCTCTCAAATAGGGTCTGGGCTCGTTAATTACTACCTTGTAACCAGAATACAGATCGTAGTTACCATAGCATGAAGGAAGTGTTGGGGAAAACATCCATCTGTTTCCTTCGAAATAAACAAACTGTCTTTGAGGGATGTTATAATAAACGTCTATATCAGGTAGATAATAATAACTGGCATAATCATATCCTGCAGGTCCCCAATTTGGTTGTGCACCAATGTTCACACTAATGGATACCTGGGATTTTGCGGGAAATGCTAAAAGCGTTCCTGAAAAAATTGCGGCAACGAGTAGAATCTTTTTCATAATACAGAATTTGTATCTATGGATGCCGCTAAATCGTTCATGTTTAAACAAGAAATGTTAAAGGTTTTTGAGAGATTTCTTAAAACTCGTTTCAAATAAGTTAATCAGGCCCAGCCAAATGGAATAAAAAAATAATCTGAAACTAAAATTGAAATTATCATGAAAAAAAATTGGTTCATTACGGGGATTTCGAGTGGTCTGGGTAAAGCCCTTGCAGATGCCGTCATCGCAAAAGGAGATTTTCTGATTGGAAGTTTTAGAAAAGATGAACAAACTAAATTATTTAATGATCAACATCAGGGAAAAGCGTTTGCATATACACTTGATGTGAGAGATTACAAAAAAGTGGAAAAAGTAATTCGTGATATTGAATCGCGAATTGGCCAAATTGACGTTCTTGTAAACAATGCCGGGTATGGAATATTGGGTGCGATTGAAGAAGTTTCCCTGGATGAAGTGCGCGAACAAATGGAGACTAATTTTTTCGCCACGCTAAATATTACGCAATTAGTTTTACCGCTAATGCGTAAACGAAAATCCGGGAGCATCATTCAAATGTCTTCAGGATCTGGTATCAAATCTACTCCCGGCTTTGGTATTTATAACGCCAGCAAATTTGCCCTCGAAGGATATAGTGAAGCACTGGCTGCCGAAGTAAAGCCACTGGGTATAAACGTAATGCTGGTTGAACCAGGACCATTTAGGACAGAATTTCTTGCCGGGTCCATCTATGTGGCTCCTAAATCCATTTCTGACTATGAAGCTACAGCAGGACAGTTTAAAAGAATCATGGCCGATAGAAATGGCCAGCAGGACGGCGATCCTGTAAAAGGCGCCAGAGCCATTATCCAGGCTATAGAATCGCCCAAACCACCTCTCCGCCTCGTTCTTGGAAAACTTGCCATCGGTACCGTACAGGCGAAAATTGAATCATTGCAGGAGGATCTGCGGAACTGGAACGAAGTAGGCATGGCCACTTCTTTCGAATAGCAATTTATCCCCACACTGTCCCCAAAATTCAGACTTCCACTAAATGTGAGTTAAAATAGTCTACAATTTTTGTAGACTATTGTTTTTTTAGAAAAATCTTCATTTATTTGTGTCATGATGAATTTTAACAATGGAATAACCAGAAACTTCTCCCCTTTCAAGATGTATAACTTCATGTTGCAGCATGAATTCTGCCTTTAAGGCTATCGAAATAAATTATAACAAATCCCGCGAATATTTTTTTTATCACCATTTTAATTATCTTTTCATCACTAATCCATAAAACTCAGAATTATGAGCAAAGTGCATCAACAAGTTTATAAATTCGGCGATAAACTCACCCAGGAACAACTTGATTTTTTTAAGAAGAACGGAATACTTCAGTTCCGTGGATTTGTTGATAAGGCGACTGTTAAAGAATTCCTGGGAGAAGTCAACAACGTGCAAAATGAATTGCTCAATAATAATATTAAAAAAATAAATGGTATTCCGCTCAAGATTGGTAATGACACCAACGATAAGAAATTTATTCAACGCATCGCTTTTACATCTCATTACAGTAAAAAACTGAGCGAATTTCTGAAAGACCCCCGCCTGGCACAATTGGTGAATCTCCTCGAACCATTCGAAGGTAGGATAGGCGAAAATGAAAAAGACGGATTGGTGCTCAACCATTATATCAATACCTCAAATAGCGAATTCAAACAATTGGGTTGGCATACCGACAGCCCCCGGGATATTTTCCTCGGTTCGAAAATAATGCCGATGCTCAATGTGGGCCTTCACCTTGATGATTATCCCATTGAGAAAGGCGGTCTTCGCGTACTTCCTGGTACGCACAATCAAAATATTTTTGGACTCCTTTTTCGCAAAAAATATTTTGTTGACAATGATCCTGATCCCCGCGAAGTTGGTTTCAATATTGAAGCAGGCGATCTTACTGTTCATGACGGCCGTTTGTGGCACAGGGTTCAATGTTCACCTTTTGTGGGCGAATTGAGCCGTCGCAGAGTAATGTATATACCCATTGTTACGGGAGCCTACAGGCCCAAACACGCAAATAGTCCTACCCCTTTTTACCACAAACTCGCACTTCCCAGGTTGGAGCAGTATCGCGAATCTTTGAAATGGAGTGCTGTAAAAGCTAGAAGCACTAAGATTGGGAAGTCAACCTGGAAAAGATTGAAAGAATCAATCAATTCTTAAGGCGATTTACTAATTAGAAACTATTGAATGCTCACACGCGACAAAAATTCCTGCGTCAAATATGAAATATGCCTTAGTTACCGGATCCGCAAAGGGAATCGGCAGGTCCATTGCAGAGGAATTAGCCAAAAGAAATTATAATTTGTTGCTGGTGGATGTTGATGAATCAGGACTGAGAATTGTTTCATCAAACTTAAAAAACACTTACAATACCCAGGTAGAGTATTTACAAATAGATCTTGCTATACCCGCAGCTGGGAAAAAAATATTTGAATGGTCCTCTCCATGGCATAATGATTTAGAAATTGTAGTGAATAATGCTGCATTTGGACTGAATGGAGCATTTGCAGAATTATCCCTGGATGAGCAACTGGATATTGTAAATGTAAATGTGAAGGCTGTAGTTGAAATCTGTCACAGATTCATTCCAGTTTTAATTAAAAAAGAAAAAACTTACCTGCTTAATATCGGAAGCAACGCTGCATATCAGGCTGTACCATATTTGTGTATGTATGCCGCTTCCAAATCATTTATAGTTTCTTTCACGAGAGGAATAAGATATGAGCTTCGCAAAACTAATATTTCGGTCACCTGTGTTAGCCCCGGCAGTACAGACACCAATTTTGTAGATCGGGCAGGAATGGGAAAATCTATTCGCAGAACCGCTGAAAAATATAATCTCACTCCGCAAAAGGTTGCCAGGCTGGGTGTCGACGCGCTTTTCAAAGGTAAATCTGAAATTCTCACAGGATTCAATACAAAACTTGGAGTATTTCTTTCCGGCATTGCACCTAAAATCATTTCTGAAACTTTTGGTGCTAATATTTTCCAAAAGAAAAATTAACACTCCCGATTATTCCTGAACCGGGAGGGTTTTTTAAAGTTATCCTTAGCCATTATTTTGCCGGCATTGCTTTGATTAATTTATTATCGCTATTGTAGAAAGCAATGGTTTTAATAAAACTCATTCTGTCAACTGTTGCAATAGTGAGAGGCTGCATTTTGTAGCTGAGATTTTCGCCGTACACCACTCTGCAATGAACCTGTAGGATCGAACCCGACATTTCAATTTTATCGATAATTACGGTCGTTGTTCGCATGGTCTGCGGCATTGCTACTGCAACTACAGTTTGCGTGGCAAAAGTTGGAGGAGTGACTTTATTGCTGGCAGTCTTGGCTGGTGCAAATAATTTATTGTACTGAGCTAAATTCATTATTGCCCAGCAGTTAAATCCGGAAACAAGTTTCACATCATTTTTAAGGAAATAATTTTCAACCTGCTTAAAATCCACAGGCTCAGGCTGGGCCTCAGCCTTTATGATAGCAAATTGTGTAATTACAAAAAGGGTCAGAATTGTTCTCAGTTTTTTCATAAGAATATTTTCAGTTTTTATAGCCAACCTAATGCCAGAACTGATTCAGGTCCATCGCCTAATTGAACACACCCTGTCGATAAACAGATTATGAATTAGCAGTTTTTATTATCCATCCAAATTTATCCTTTCACAAGCGTTTCATCTCTAACCCATTTACTTCGCCTACCCGAAACAGAAAATCTTCAAAGCGACTTTTGGATACACCAAGTTTCATCTTACAAAAGAGTTGTAAATCTTTTTCTATGACACTGCAATTATATTGCTTCACCAGCGTCATCACTTCATTCAGCAAATTGTATCCGAATTCAAGGCTAACAGAAATCTCTATCGGTTTCTGAATGACCGGTATCGTTTGAAGCACTAAAGCCGTAGCAGACTTATAGGCATGAATCAGTCCCGGCACACCCAGTAAACTTCCTCCGAAATATCTCACCACAACAACTAAAACATTTGTGAGCTGCCGACTGTCTATCTGCCCGAGAATCGGCTTTCCCGCAGTACCTGAAGGCTCCCCATCATCACTCGACCTGAAATTATTTCCATCCACTCCTATCCTGTAAGCAAAGCAATGGTGGGTCGCCTTTGGGTGCTCCTTCTTTAACCTTTCAAGCTCTTTTTTGAAATCTGAAACATTTTCTATCGGAGAGGCATAAGCGATGAACCGGCTTCCCCGGTCCTTGAATTCTGCAGACTCAGAACGATTTATGGAAAAGTAAAAATCCGCATCTGTCAGTTTTGAATTCATTACCTGTTTCTAAATATTTCTATGAGATCTGAATTAATTTTTTCTTTCATAGTTTTCCCTTTTGCATCCCATTGCGGTTTTGCGATTCCTGAACCTGCCTTCATCTCTTCATTTGTAATTACTCTTGCTTCATCCCAACAGTCCTCTTCAATGAAGGATTGCAAAATTCTGGCCCCTCCTTCCACGATCACACTTTGAATTTTTAAATGGTAAAGGGCATTCATTATTTGATGGACCAATGAACTGTCTTTTGTAACCTCATAATAAAATAAATTAGGCCCTTCATGCTCCTGTCTGAAAAGTTTGATATGATCCAGTTCCTCAATGTTATTTCTATGCTGGTTGAACACAATGGTAGGAATTTCCCCATTGAATAATTTAAGTGAAGTTGGCAAACTAAGATCCATATCAATTACCAGCCGAATTGGATTTTTACCCGGCCAGTTTCTTGTGCTCAATTCCGGATCATCGAATAATGCTGTTCTCGTTCCTACAAGTATCGAAGCTTCCTCGCTCCGCCATTTATGCACCACTTTATTTGTAAGCTCATTGCTTATATATAACCTCGAATAATCCTCATTTGCCATGAAACCATCACTTGTCTGCGCCCACTTCAAAATGATATATGGCCGATGCCTGGTATGAAAAACAAAAAACCTGCGATTCATTTCCCAGCATTCTTTTTCCAAAATGCCTACTTCCACATCAATACCTGCGGCTCGCATTTTTTCAATTCCCTTACCGTCAACTTCGGGAAAAGGATCCCTGCATCCAATTACAACGTGCGGAATCTGTTCTTTAATGATCCTGTCCGCGCATGGAGGCGTCTTTCCAAAATGGGCACAGGGTTCCAGTGAAACAAACATGGTGCTTTCAGAAATGAGCTTCCTGTCTGCTTCAGCAACGGAAGTAAGACAATTTACTTCAGCATGTGGTCCGCCAAATTTTTCGTGATAGCCTTCGCCAATAATTCTTCCCTGATGAACCAACAAAGCCCCAACCAGTGGATTGGGCGCAACCTGACCAAGTGCCGCTGAGGCCAGTTGAAGACATCGCTTCATATATGCTTCATAATCCTTCACCATTAGCAGCAAAAATAAAGCAATTGCAATCCCCGAAGGTATTGAATTCAAAGTCCTTCGTATGTTTGTTACCATGACTTTTCAGGAGGCATATCAGCAATTAAAAAATTCCCTGCTTGACATTTATGGCGGAAGAGAGGCAGAGAATATCGCATCCCTTGTGATGGGGCACCTCACGGGAATGAATCGCCTTGATCGGTTGATGAAGATAAAAGAACAGATGCCAGAGGATCAGCAAAACCGGCTACTTAAATATCAACATGAATTAATCTCGCATAAACCAGTTCAATACGTATTGGGAGAAACATGGTTTTATGGACTTCGTTTATACGTTGACGAAAATGTACTCATTCCCCGACCCGAAACTGAGGAACTTGTGGATTGGGTTGTGAATGATTATTCAAAAAATATTGCTTCCGAAAATATCCGGATCCTCGATATTGGCACCGGAAGTGGATGCATCGCACTCGGACTGAAAAAAAAATTGAGCGGGGCACAGGTCCAGGGTATTGATATAAGTGAAGGGGCCTTAAAGGTCGCACAATTAAATGCAAAAGAAAACGAGATCCAGGTTGAATTTATAAAATCTGATTTTTTGCAGGAAATGGAAAGAGATAAACTGGGAAAATTTGAAATCATCATTAGTAATCCTCCTTATATTCCTTATTCTGATAAAAATTCAATGAACAAAAATGTTCTGGACTTTGAACCACACCTTGCTTTATTTGTAAATAATAATCGCCCACTGATATTTTATGAAACAGTTTCAAATTTTGCTAAGAGTCATCTTGCAAACGGAGGAACTATTTATTTTGAGTTGCATGAATCTTTAGGTGAGCATGCCGTACAATTATTCAAATTAAATGGATTTGCCCATATCGAATTAAAAAAGGATATGCAGGGAAAAGACCGGATGCTAAGAGTAAGAGTTTAATTTGGATTTACAGAAGCGACTGCATTTGCACCCAACTTCTTCGCAGTTTGCAAAACTTTGTATACATCACCCCAATGTCCTGAAGTGTCGGCATTAACGACCACCGATGGCTTTTCAGTTTCCCTTGCAAAAATCGTCTTTAACTCATTTTCCAGTTCAGGCATCGTAATTTTCTTCTGTCCCACATAAACCTGGTTCGATTTATCAATGGAAACTACAACTGTTTGCTTTGCTTTGGTATCGCTCTTTCCTTTGGGCTGTGAAACTTTTATTACGTTGGGGTTTGCCAATGTGGACACGATCAGAAAGAATAAAAGTAATATGAAAAGAATATCATTCAGAGGACCAGTGTGGACTTCTGCATGACTTCTTGATTTTCTTCTGCGACTCATCATGGCGATTAGAATAAAAGGTTCAATTAAGTTTTAGCGGGTTGGTTCCTGCAATACATCTACAAACTCAGCCATGGCACCATCCATCCTATTGACATTTTTATCAATCTGAGCATTCAAAAAATTGTAACCAACATATGCCAGCAAACCTATAATCAAACCGCTTGCTGAAGTAATCATTTTGGTATAAATGCCCCCGGCAATTGTGCCCAATGTATATTCACCTGTTGATGATATTCCGTAAAATAGTTGCACCATCCCCACAATGGTTCCGAGAAAACCAAACAGAGGAGCAGTCCCTGCAATTAAGGATAAAATAGACAGGTTTTTTTCCATTTTATATATTTCCAAATTCTCTACGTTCATCATACTTTTTTCTATCGCTTCAATGGATTTCCCTATTCGTTGAATTCCCTTATCTATAATCCTTGCAACCGGATTATTTGTATTTTTTGCCAGTGATCTTGCCGCCGTAACATTTCCAGACACAATATGATCACGAATGATACTCATGAAATTGGGGTCAACTTTTCCCGCATTACGGATAGCAATTAACCTTTCAAAAAAGAAAAAAACAGCCAGTAACAAAAGAACCGCGAGCGGAATCATGATCCATCCGCCTTTCATCAGCAGGTCCCATAAATTCATCTTGGTTCCGGGTTCGGGTATCCCATGCTGACTCGTAAGCGCTCTGTATAAGCTATCCTTAATCCTAAGGGAGTCGGACATGACTTGCAGGAAAAATATTTTCATGTGCATTATTTGAGAATGAAGCAAATGTAGCTACTATCAGCTATTGTACCACCTTCATCTGCCGAACGTGAAAATAGTGTGATTATTTTTTTTGCTGCATTTGAAAGAATTCTATTAACATTTCTTATAGAAAAGACAGGGAGTACTTAGTACCTGGACAAAGCTCTTTTATCCCATATCCTATATCTTATATCTCTAACACTGAACGCTGAACTTTTAACGTTTAACGTTCAACACTCTTCTGAGTAGTGTCCATTCTCATCAAACTCATAATCTGTTGCATGCTTTTTTGCATACCGTCGCTGCTACCGTCGAGGAAAATGATATTTCCTTTTCCCACTTCTGCAAAATTTTTAATAGCCTCGGTCCACATGCTGAAAAGAATCACATTCGTATCGAGGTTGGCCTGTTTCATTTGCTCAGCAGCCTGACTCATACCCTTGGCTACTTCTTCACGGAATAATGCAACACCCTGACCTCTCAATTGTGCAGCCTGACGTTCAGCTTCTGCAGCAATTTTGATTGAATTACCTTCTGCCTCCGCGGCTTTAGTTTTGGTAATTAGTAAGGCCTGGCCTTCATTTTCTGCAGCTGCTTTGAGGTTATTACTCGCTACAACCTTGCTCATGCTATCCATTATGGCCTGGTCAAAAGTGATATCATTTATTTGCAGATCCAGCAGATGATATCCCCATTCTTCGAGCAAATGATCAATTTGCTCTTTTACATATTCTACAATTTCCCTTCTCAAACTCAGGATCTCCGCTTGTCTTTTTGTAGCAACAAAGGAACGAATCGTCCCTTCGATAGTCCTGGTTAGAGCCTGCATTAAATCTCTTTCACTTATAAATTTGAAAGCAACTTTAGTGATGGTTTCTTCTTCGGAATTTTGAACAGCATATAACAGCATATTCTTAAAATATACATTTGCCTGATCTGCCGTTACTGCCTGAAATTCCATTTCTACGGAGCGGTTCTGAATGGAAATGCGTTTATATATCTGTTCAAAAACCGGAACTTTAAAATTCAAACCGGGCCGAAGGATCCTCCTGTATTTTCCGAACATGGTAATAACCGAAACAGTTCCCTGATTTACAGTCACCAGTCCGCTGAAAACAATGAATAAAATAAGCAGAACCCACCAGTATGACAGTAAATATTCCATAAAGTTTGTTTTTGAACGCTCAAAATAATCAATTGCCTCAGATTCGGGCATTTTAATTGATTAAAATAGATTGTTAGGATTATTATCTCTATACGGGATATATGATGACGTTTCCTAATTTTGAAATCATGAATTCAGTAAACGATACAGATAATAAATTTGAAATTATCATAATTGGTGGCGGTCCTATCGGTATAGCCTGTGCCCTGGAGTGCATTGATGCAGGACTTAGTTATTGCGTAATTGAAAAAGGATGCCTGGTAAACTCGCTTTACAATTATCCTTCTGGCATGACCTTCTTTTCAACATCCGAGAGACTTGAAATTGGCGGGGTGCCTTTTGTTTCCAACAATGTAAAACCCACGAGACCGGAGGCACTTGAATATTACAGAAGGGTAGCCACATCAAACCGAATTAATATTCACCTGCAGGAAGAGGTAATTGACGTAAAATTCGTGGGAAAAAACTATGTTGTCCAAACCAATAAAAAAAGCTACGAATCTACTTACATCATATTGGCAACAGGTTTTTATGACATACCGATTTATATGAAGATTCCTGGTGAAGATTTACCCAAGGTGAGACATTATTATAAAGAGCCTCATTTTTATTCCATGCAAAAGGTAGTTATTGTGGGAGCAAACAATTCAGCTGTTGATGCCGCATTGGAAACGTTTAGGAAAGGAGCTGATGTAACCATGGTAATCAGGGGCAACGAAATCGGAACCAGAGTTAAATATTGGGTGAGACCCGACATAGAGAACAGGATTAAGGAAGGTAGCATCAAAGCTTTCTTTAACTCCACACTTGCTGCGGTAAGAGAACATGAGGCAGATATTCAAACTCCCGATGGTATAGTGACCATTCCCAATGATTATGTAATTGCAATGACAGGATACAGACCGAATTTTGATTTTCTTCGTAAAATCGGGATTCAACTTTCAGATGATGAAAAATTGCAGCCAAAGTATGATCCAAATACAATGGAAACGAACCAAAGGAATATTTATCTCGCAGGTGTAGTATGTGGAGGTATGGATACACATGTATGGTTCATTGAAAATTCCCGGGAACATGCGGTCTCCATCATAGAGGACATCCTCAAAAAGCACCTACTAACGGTCAAGAGCAACTGATAAGCGATTTTTAATTTTAGAGAAATGAAAATTTTGATTATACCAGGCAGTTTGCGAAATGGTTCTTCCAATCATATTATTCTAAAAGCTGCCGCATCATTTATACCTCATAATTTTCAAAAAATTTGGTTCGATGGTTTAGGCGGGCTTCCTCATTTTAACGACAGTGAAAGTCCGCCTGAGCAGGTTGTGAAATTTCAAAAACTGATAGCGGAAGCTGATGGAATCCTGATTTGTTCGCCGGAATATGCTTTCGGCGTTCCCGGAGTTTTGAAAAATGCACTTGACTGGACCGTAGGATCCGGTAGTTTCGTTGACAAACCCGTAGCACTCATTACTGCAGCTACGGGGGGCGAAAAAGCACACGCATCACTGTTGTTAACGCTATCTGCCCTTTCTGCAATAGTACCGAAAGATGCCCGTCTTTTGATTTCGTTTGTAAGGTCCAAAATAAACTCACAAGGTGAAATAACAGATCCTGAAACGAAACAGAAAATTGATACGGTAATAAAAGCGCTTATTGAAGCGATTTCTGAAACAAAGCACGCCGACTAAAAGTCAATTCAACCACAAATCATTCGCCCTGAAAAACAGAAAAAAAGCAGGAATCGATTTCATATCTTGTTAAAAATTCGGGGCCATGTCAAAGTCTGCAAAAATTACCATGGGAATCCTGAGCTTTATTCCCGCCGTATTAATCGTAATTTATTTCATCGTTCTCTTTGCAACGATCTTCGATACCATCGGGCATCATCACCAATACGATGACGATTTTGAACATTTCAGCAAATTCTTTTGGGTATTTGGAATAGCAATTATTTTGAGCGTCATAACCCTGGCTCTTATGATATATTTCATCATTCAGGTAGTAAATAATAAACAACTTGAAGGAACTGAAAGATTAATGTGGGTGCTGCTTTTCATATTTGTTGGAGCAGTTAGTTTCCCACTCTACTGGTATATGAAAGTGTGGAAAATTCCAAAGGAACCTAGTCTTGTCTGAATAAAATCAATTCCACTCTTCGATTTCTTTGTCGGCCCGTTTCTGTTGAATTACTTACTACAGGCCTTTTTTCGCCTTCACCTCGATGTTCCATCAATGTAGGATCGAATCCTTTTTGCTGGGCCAGGTAATTAAAAATTGTAGTTGCCCTGTTTTCGGATAATTGCTGATTGTATGAATCTGAACCAATGCTATCCGTATGACCAACAATGATCAAATGGTTGAAAGATTTTGCTTTGATTTGTTCAGCCATCTTGTCCAACTCAGAAGTAAATTTCGGATTGAGAGTACTCTTGTCGAGCTCGAAAAGAATATCAGACAACAATAGTGTATCAATTTTAGGAGGTGGCGGTAATGGTTTTGCAATTCGTTTCGGATTGTAAATAGAATCCTTCATCCTTATCATCTTCTCATCAAATAATGAATGCCTTTCATTGATTTCATAGAGTGCGGTTTTATTGGCTTCATAATCGGGACAAATTTGCTCGTTGGGATCAACAGGTGACATGGTCACATCGTCGATGTAATAAAGCAGATTACCAAATCCATCATAGCCCTTATAGCTTGCTACGTTTTCCTGTTCCGATAGATGCCCAATAATTAACCATCGTTCTCTGCCATCAGCTTTAAATTGAAAAGTTACTTTGTTCCATCCTTTTTTAGAAGCAGCCTGCACATCTGAATAACTAAAAATTTTTGAAGGATCCACTAGCATTTCAGGCCATTGACGCACCAGAAACATATCCTGTTCCCTTAAAATTACATTGAGCAATTCCTTCTCCACCTTTTCTGCTCTTACCATCATTTCGATTTTATATTCATGTCCCGCCTGAAGAGTGCAGAGAAGTTTTGATTCTATGAAAGTTCGCTTGGCCTTTTCCGTTCGGTTGAGCATAATCATGCTCACAAAATAGTTGCCATTAAATGCGTAGTTCGGACTCTTAATATATCGCTGATCTTTAGAGAATATGAACCAGGCTTCAGGCGCACATTTAGCTTTGAGTTCCGTACAGGTATTTTCATCTTCAAAGCCACCATTTGCAACAATGCTTTGTGAGTAGTTTACGAATGGAAACTGAATTGCGAAAAATACAATAAATGCAGTTTTCCGAAACAGGAAATTAATATGGCACTTGTTGAGGTGCATTAAAATTTTAGACCGGAGTTTGGGTTAAACTAATATTGCGACTTAAGAAATTTCGTCAGGAGTTATTCAGCCCAAATATTAGCGAGGTGCACAATTGTCTCAACGCTTTTCTGCATGTCCTGGATGCTTACATATTCATGTTTTCCGTGGAAAGCCATCTCGCCGGTGAAAATATTCGGACAAGGTAATCCCATAAATGAAAGCCTGGATCCATCCGTTCCTCCTCTCGCACTTGTTCTTTCTATGGTCACGCCCGCCCTTTTCATGGCTTCTTCTGCGTGGGCCGTTACTTTGGGGTACTTATCTAAAACTTCTTTCATGTTCCGATATTGTTCCCGCACCTCAAAATTTGCAGTGGCACCGGGGTATCTTGCCAGAACTTCGTCCAAAATTTGTTGCAGTATCAGTTCGTACTCTTTAAGCCGGAGGGTCACAAAGTCCCTGATTATGAACTGTAATTTGGCCATTTCGGCTATGCCTTCTATTTGTACTGGATGAATGAAGCCTTCCCGATCTTCAGTAGTTTCCGGGGAAAGACTGTTTTTTGGCAGCGCACTTATGATTTCTGCCCCTATCTTAAGCGCATTTACCATCTTGCCTTTTGCAGATCCGGGATGAGTACTCACGCCATGAATCGTAATGGTCACATGATCTGCTGAAAATGTTTCGTCATCAAAGGATCCTCTTTCTCCGCCGTCAAGCGTATATGCAAAATTGGCTCCGAGTTTATTGAGATCAAGTTTGTCTACGCCCCTACCCACTTCTTCATCAGGAGTAAACAAAATTTTGATAGCGCCATGTTTTACCTCGGGATGGTGAACCAAATAATTAGCCATGTCCATAATAATGGCTACGCCGGACTTGTCATCGGCCCCAAGCAGAGTGGTACCCGAAGCTGTTATGATATCCTCTCCTATTTTTTGTTTTAGGTAAGGATGATCTTTGGTGCTAATAATTTGTGATGAATCTTCAGGGAGAACAATGTCATTACCAGAATAATTGTGATGAATTACAGGTTTTACATTCTTTCCACTGCAATCTGGTGCAGTATCCACGTGCGAGCAAAAGCATATAACGGGAACCGCTTTGGATGTATTGGAAGGAATCGTCGCGTATACGTAACCGAAATCGTCCAAATGTGCATCTTTCAGGCCCAGATCCTGTAATTCTTCTACCAGTTGCCTGGAAAGGTCTTTTTGCTTTTCTGTTGAAGGGAATGAATTGGAACCAGGATCGCTTTGAGTATCGATCCTGACATACCTGAGAAATCTTTCCGCAACTGTAAATTGGTAATCAGCAAACATAGACCTGGCTTGCCGCTTAAAGTATCTCGACCAATTCTACATCAAAAACCAGTTCCTTACCAGCCAAAAAATGGTTGGCATCAAGGATGATCAATTCGTCGGTAAAGTCTTTAACAACAACCGGAATTGGTTGACCATCCTGGTTTCTAAGAGTGAGATGCATCCCTGGTTCAATCTGCATTCCCGAAGGCACCTGCTCCCTGGGAAATTCTATAATTGCCTTTTCATTCCTTTCTCCATATCCGTCTGCAGGAGCAATATTGATAATCTTTTTTTCTCCCACTGCCATTCCTACTACACCTGTATCAAAACCCTTAATCATTTCACCAGCACCCACTGTGAATTCTAATGGAGCACGACCTACTGAAGAATCAAACTGACTTCCATCTGTAAGCCGGCCTGTATAATGAACGCGAACAACGTCTCCCTTTTTTACCTGTTGCATACTATTTATTTGGATGATAATTATTAAAACACCACCTCTCTTTTACCTGCACTTCTTATCTCGAAAAATTTTTGGTCATTTATTCAATTTCAAAAAGGCAACGGCATAGAAAAATGCGGCATGATTATGGGCGAAAGGTAATTGTTTTCCTGATTTTTCTATTAAAAGATTTCCAGATATTTGACACTGGAAAGACATGAAACAAATTTGCAAATCCAGTATATTATTTCGGAGCTGCAAGATTAACCGACTAATATCCTAAATGCCGTAAACATGCAAAAAATCTTTATCCCGTTCTCAATTCTTTTGTTGTTCATTTCACGATTTTCCTTTTTCCAACCACGCATTCCAAATGAAACTTTTTTTAGTGAATTACCTAAGGGCAAAGACTCTGTAATTGTTGGTGCGGCCAGGTTTGATCAATACCTCCCACTCCTCAAAGGAAAATCTGTTGCCATCTTCGCCAATCAAACAACAGTTGTCGGAGGAAAACACCTGGTTGATTTACTCAAAGAAAAAGGCGTCAGTATTAAGAAAATATTTTCTCCGGAGCATGGATTCAGAGGAACAGCAGATGCAGGAGAGAAAGTTAATAGTTCAATTGATGCAGGAACTGGTATCCAGATAATCTCCCTTTATGGAGAACACAAAATGCCATCAGCAGAAGAATTAAGTGATGTGGACATAATGATTTTTGACATTCAGGATGTTGGCGTGAGGTTCTACACCTATATTTCTTCACTCGAATATTTTCTCGCTTCAGCTATTGAAAACAATAAACCGGTGATTCTTCTGGACCGGCCAAACCCAAATGCAGATTATGTGGATGGACCCGTTCTCAATAAGAAATTCAAATCTTTCGTCGGCATGCAATCCATTCCGGTTGTATATGGAATGACTTTAGGAGAATATGCTAAAATGCTTCTCGGCGAAAAATGGATTGACGATGGCATCATGCAAAAAAATGACTGGCCCATGGGATTAAAGAAAAAATTCCAGTTGACCGTAGTTCCCTGCAGCAACTATACACACGCAACTAAATATATTCTTCCCGTAAAGCCTTCGCCAAACCTACCGGACATTCAATCCGTATACGCATATCCCACTACCTGTTTTTTCGAAGGAACCGTTTTGAGTGAAGGCCGGGGTACAGAAGAGCCTTTCAGGTTATTCGGACATCCATCTTTACCCAACACTTTAAAATCATTCACTCCTAAAAGTGTTGAAGGAGCAAAGAATCCCAAACTCCTCAATGAAACATGTTATGGATGGGAAATTTCAGGAAGTCCGGATGAAGTGAAAAAGAAAGTCGGAGGTAAAATTCAACTGAAATGGATCATTGATGCTTATAAATTATTTCCAGACAAGGATAAATTTTTTCTTGCCAATGGATACTTCAACAAACTTGCGGGAAATGACGAATTAATGCAACAAATTAAAAGCGGTCAATCAGAGACTTCTATTCGGAAAAGCTGGCAAAATGATTTGCAGAATTTCAAATTGATTCGTAAAAAATATTTGATATACCCCTGATTATGTGATTTTTTCAAAGAATAAGAATTGAGTAAGAAATTTGAACATGGAGTTTAAGGATCTCAGAATAATTTTTATGGGCACGCCAGATTTTGCTGTGGCTTCATTGAAAGCACTGCTGGAGGCGGGTGCAAATATTGTAGGCGTAGTCACTGCTCCGGATAAGCCTTCGGGCAGGGGCATGAAATTGAACGAAAGCGCAGTTAAAAAATTTGCGCTCGAAAATCATCTCCAAATTCTTCAGCCTTTAAAACTAAAGCATCCGGAATTTGTAAATGCGCTCCGTGCACTCAGGCCCGATATAGGAGTGGTTGTTGCATTTAGAATGTTACCTGAAATTGTTTGGAATCTTTCTCCAATGGGCACCATTAATTTGCATGGTTCTTTACTACCTCAATATCGTGGGGCTGCTCCAATCAATTGGGCAGTTATCAATGGAGAAAAAGAAACCGGTGTAACTACATTTAAATTGCAACAAGAAATTGATACGGGCAATATATTGATGCAGGAAAAATTTCCAATTGGTGAAAAAGAAACTGCAGGTGATGTGCATGATCGAATGAAAGAAATTGGCGCCTCATTGCTGGTAAAAACTATTATTGGAGTAGCGGGTGGAACCCTTCAGGAAATTCCACAAAAAACTTTGTCTGATCCGGGAAACATAAAACACGCTCCTAAAATTAATACGGAAACCTGCAGAATCAACTGGGAAAAATCAGCGGAAGAAGTTTATAATCTCATTCGGGGACTGTCTCCATTTCCCACCGCATTTACTCAACTAAATAGCAAGTCACTCAAAATATTTTTCGGCGAAAAAGATTATTCCTCAAAGCCCAGTGCTTCCGGCGTTCATGAAACTAACGGTAAATCCTATCTGCGATTCGCGTGCACGGATGGATGGCTTCAGCTAAAAGAAATCCAACTGGAAGGAAAAAAGAAAATGGGAATCGAAGAATTCCTTCGCGGCTTTAGAAGCTAAATTTTGAAGATTTTTGATTTTGGATTTTGGATGGAAAATGGAGCATTACTAAAATCTAAAATCAATTCGTAAAATTTGATCTAATCTATGTACTAGGTACTCCGTACTACTCTTTCACATATCCCACTTCTGCAGGAAATTTAGCTTCTTTTTCGTTCACCATCAATTCTGCAGCAGCTGCATTGCTGATTCTCACCAGCAATCCTTCATTTTCTTTTCCTGGCGGAATTTCACCGAGAACCTTTGCATATATAACTTTTCCCGTAGACGGGTTCGTAATGCGGACAATTGTGCCCGGGCTAACACTATTCATCAGTGCATAATATTTTGCGTCCTGCCAGCCGCTTGTGCTTTTGAAAATGGCGCCCTGTCCGGTTTCTATTTTTAAGTTGGTCTGGTTCTTATTCTGCTGCATATAAACAGCCTTGAAATAACCCACACCTTCAACAGAAGTGTGGCCGGTAGGCGTAACAGTTTCTACAGGTTTTGTATTTGTATCAGCAGGTTTCGTATTCGTTACTGTAGGCTTTTCGGTTTGTGTAACAGTAGGATTTGTCTGTACTGCAACAGCTTCTGTTGCTGGCACCGCGCCTCCAATCTTCTTAATTCCTGAAGTTGCAAGCGGTGATTGACTTTTCTTCACTTTAAGATATCCAACAACGAGCCTTTGTCCGCTGCTAATTTCATCAGCCTTCAAACCATTCCACGCTTTGAGGTTCTCTGTTTTGACTTTATTATAGTTTTGACCAATACGATATAGACCTTCTTTGTCTGACACAACATGGTAAAGTGGAACAAAAACTTCGTCTGCCCCGGCTGTGCCGGCCTGAGCAAAGTTGGCCGTTGTCATCGGGATTTTTAACATTTCTCCAACACTCAAAACCTTGTCGATTTTCATTCCATTGTACGGGGCAAGTTCTTTTGGACTGATATTATAGATTCTGCCGATGCTATACCAGTTCTCTTTGGGAGCTACTGTATGCTGTATAAACAATTTACCACCTTCACTTTGTAAAATTAAAGCTGGAGTTTGGCCGATAACTGTGAATGAAAAGAAAGAAACGAGCAATAATAAGCACAGTTTTTTCATCAGGTAGTTATTTTCGCTGGTATCGAAAGTAAGTAAAAATCCTCAATGTTTTCTTAACGTTAAAATCAGGATTTTAATATCCTCCACTCCTTAGGATAATAGTTATTTACCCGGTTTGAAAGGATTTTCATCCACCCCAGGTTCATGCCTTTATATTGGGCTAATGCCCATCCCGTGGTTGTGAATTGCAATTCGGGTGTTTCTTTTCTCAAATAGTTGATCGCCGAGGGAAGTTCAAGAGATTCCTTTGCAATTTTTGATGAAACCATATTACTCATAGAGAGTTCGTGATCAGGAATTAAATTCTTTGCGACAAAACTCCCTGGATAGATACCTGCTTTTTTCAAATAGAGCGTTTGTGAAATTAAACCTATATCAAAAGCCCATTTTTCAGGCACCAAATGAACCTGATCCTTCAATAACATAAACCCAAGTTCATCAGATTTTTGAATCCAATCTTCTAAAATGGTTTTTTGATTTCTATCCGGAACAAAAAATTTCTTTGCTTTTGACTTATAGAAAGATTCAGGGCTTGTTTTTTTAATGCAGCAAATAAAAAACCCTTCCCCTTTAAGGTGATCAGGAAAAAATCTATATCCTTTCGCTTTATGTTTATCTGATTCGCTGATAACTATTCCCCAATTTTTTTCTACCGGGATATCTACAATACAACACTGAAATTTATCAAGGATCCAATCCAAAATTTCTTCGTCTTCTTCTTTTGAATAGGAACAGGTAGAATAAATCAGGTAGCCGTCTTCTTTAATGCAGGGCCATATCTCCTGAAGAATTTTCTTCTGTCTTTTTGCGCACATCTCAACATTAGAAACGGACCATTCTTCTATTGCATCTTCATCTTTTCTAAATAATCCACTTCCACTGCAGGGCGCATCAACCAAAATCAAATCAAAAAATCCCGGTAATGAATTAAAATCTGACGAATCATTATTTGTTACAACTGTATTTTCTTTTCCCCACTTAATTAAATTTTCAATAAGTATAGATGCCCGTAGTTTATTCACTTCGTTTACAACCAGCAAACTCTCAGGAAATAAGGCGCAGAGGTGGGTTGATTTTCCACCTGGCGCAGCGCAGAGATCCAGTAATTTATATGCTCCCTGTTTGTGGTCAGGCAATACAAATTTTACAATCTGTTCTAAAAACATGGAGGAGGGCTCCTGAACATAATAACAACCCGCGTGTAACAATGGATCTAATGTAAAAGAAGGTCGCTGAGGCAAATAAAAACCATTTTCGCACCAGGGAATACCTACTGCATTTTTCAGTATTTCAATTTCACTATGTGGTAAAGTCTTGTATGGATTGAGACGAATGGATGTAATTTGTTCTCCGGATTGATGAATATCCAAAAAGCTTTTTTCATCAAAGCCGACTATGCCATGAAGCGATTGCGTAAACTTCGTGGGTAATTCCACTTTTTTTCTCAAATATAATGTCAACATTCTTTTCGCCCAAAGCATCAGTCTTGGTACGTAGTACTAAGAACTTAGTACTGAGAAAGAATATTTCAGTTTATCTCAAAGATTCTTAATCTCAGCGGTAAGGTCCTGTAAAACTTTTTTTGCATCGCCGAAAAGCATGGACGATTTGGGTTGGAAGAAAAGAGAATTTTCGATGCCCGCATATCCGGGCTTCATGGACCTTTTATTGATGATGACTGCTTTTGCAAGCTCTACTTCGAGAATTGGCATTCCATAAATGGGTGAAGAAGGGTCATTTTTGGCGGCAGGATTTACCACATCATTGGCACCCAAAACCAAAACAACATCAGTAGTTGGAAATTCGGCATTTGCCTGCTCCATTTCTAAAAGTTTGTCATAGCTAACGTCGGCTTCTGCAAGCAAAACGTTCATATGCCCTGGCATACGACCTGCTACAGGATGAATCGCATATTTCACATCAACACCGCGACTTTCCAATAGTTTTTCGAGTTCATGACATGCATGCTGTGCCTGAGCAACTGCCAAACCATAACCAGGAACAATCATGATTTTGTGAGCATAATTCATAACAACAGCTGCATCGCTAATCGAAATTTCTTTGTAGGCACCACCCTGCTGTTTTGCACCGGAAGCAGTGGCAGTTGCACCAAAAGATCCGATCAATACGTTTTTCAAAGAACGGTTCATGGCCCTGCACATCAGAATTGTCAGCAATGTACCCGCTGCTCCAACAAGAATACCACCAGTGAGCATTACTTTATTGTCATACAAAAATCCACCGCATGCTGCAGCAACACCCGTAAATGAATTTAATAATGAAATGACCACGGGCATATCCGCGCCTCCAATCGGCATCACAAATAAAATTCCATATAGAAGTGATAAACCCAGTATGCTGTAGAAAATTGTTACTCCGGAAGCGGGTAACCAACCCACGAGAAATACAGCAAGTACCAAAATCAAAATCAGCAGGCCAATATTTACAAAATGCTGACCCTTGAATGCAAAGTCTTTAATTTTTCCATTGAGTTTTCCCCAGGCAATCATACTTCCGGCGAAAGAAACAGAACCGATAATAAGTCCAGCGAGACAAATCACAAGAAAAACTCTCAAATCGTTTTGAGAGGAAGTTTGAATGGCTTCCAAACCAGAACCGGAACCAAAATTGTGTACTTCATGTCTGAATTCAATCATTGAAATCAAAGCCGCACAAGCACCACCCATTCCATTAAACATGCTCACCATTTCAGGCATGGCAGTCATCTTCACTTTCTTCGCAGCAATTGTACCTATCACGGCACCAATAATTAATCCCCCAAAAATCCATGCATAGTTATGCAATGGATTTCCGCTTTCATCTTTATACAGAAATATCGTTCCTGCAATTGCAATGGACATTCCACCAGCAGCAATGAGATTTCCCCTGCGGGCTGTTGCCGGGTTTGACAACATCTTAAGGCCGACAATAAATGTGATGGAGCCGATAAGATAACAAAGAGTGAGAATGCTGAGTGCCATGCGTGTCGTTCTGGTTACTGAATTCTATATGCTAAATCAATTCTTTTTACTTTTTTTTCTTAAACATTTCCAACATTCTATCTGTAACAACAAATCCACCTACCACATTTAATGTTCCTAATATCACTGCCAGAAAACCAAGTGCAAGGGCGAGGTAATTATCAGAATCAGCTTTGCCCATTACAATGATGGCACCGATAATAACTACTCCATGAATAGCATTAGCACCGCTCATCAACGGCGTATGCAAAACGCTGGGCACCCTTCCAATCACTTCAATTCCGAGGAAAATCATCAGGGCAACGATGTAAATCATTTGCTGATGTTGGTCGATCCATAAAAGAAATCCTTCCATCTTTTACAATATTTAATTCTTGCAATTGATTCTCAAAAATCATTTGATTAGCTCCTTCACTCTGCTATTCGTAACTTCTCCGTTATGGGCAATGCAGGTTCCTTTCACAAGATCATCTTCAAAATTCAGATTTATATTTCCATCCTTGTCGATAATCAAAGCCAGGAAATTCAAAATATTTTTCCCATACATTTTGCTAGCATCGAATGGCATACCGGCCGACAAATTTGAATTGCCAACAATCGTCACACCATTGTATTGAACCGTGTCGTTGTTTTTTGTTTGTTCAGTATTACCTCCGGTTGAAGCAGCAAGATCAACAATGATAGAACCATGTTTCATTGAACCCAACATAGAATTGGGTACTAACAAGGGTGCTTTTTTCCCGGGGATTTGAGCAGTTGTAATAACAATATCAGCTTTCGAAATTGCTTCAGAAATTCTCCTGCTCTGCTTTTCCTCATAATCCTTTGATTGCTCAACGGCATATCCACCAGCCTTTGAAGCATCTGAAGCGCCTTCCACTTCAATAAATTTTGCTCCCAAACTCATGACCTCCTCTTTTACTGCCGGTCTTGTATCAAATACTTCTACAACGGCTCCCAGCCTTCTTGCAGTTGCAATGGCCTGCAAACCCGCCACACCTGCACCAAGTATTAACACTTTTGCGGGAGCAATACTCCCCGCGGCGGTCATGAACATTGGGAAATATCTGGGAAAAAGATTTGCAGCAGTAAGAACGGCCTTGTATCCCGCAATATTTGCCTGCGAGCTTAAAACGTCCATACTCTGGGCCCTCGTAGTACGTGGAATCATATCCATACTAAATACTGTGAATCCTTTCGATGCCCAGGAATTTATCTCAGAAAAATTGAATAATGGTTGATAGACTCCAAGAAAGATTGCTCCTTTTTTCGCAGCATTAATGTCGGAATCAGATATAGGATTGATAGAAAGAATAAGATCGGCGCCTGAAAGAATCTCCTGCCTGGAAACTATTTTTGCGCCTTTATCAGTATAGGCTGTGTCTTCTGCAAAGGCCAGTTTACCTGCGCCATTCTCTACATAAACAGTCACATTTTTTTTGCGCAACGTTTCAACCTGCTCGGGCAAAAGGGAAACCCTGCTTTCACCCGTGGGTTCTTTTAGGACTCCAACTATCATGGACTGAATTTAATAACTATTTTTTGATTTTATTATAACGCAAATAGAATTCGAAAGAATATGAATGCCCGATCATTTTCTTCAAAAACGAATGACAAAATCTTGCTTCACCAGAAATTCTTCACGAAAAAAAACGATCCCGATAAAAAAAAGATCAATGGTGAATTTTACCCGGCCATCCCCTTTAATATTAACCCAGGCTTCCTCCATTTCGCGGCTCCAATGTATGTCGTCTAAGACAATTATTGACGCAGGACCACATTTTTCCATTAACAAATTGAAATATGATAAGACTGCTTCTTTCCTATGGTTTCCGTCAATAAATGCAAAATCTATTATATCTGTCTCACTAACCATTTTGCCAAGAGTCTGGTCCATATTCCCTGGAACAAGCACAATATTATTTAGACTCAATTTTCCGAACTGATCTTTCGCAATTCCTGCCACTTCATCAGCTCCTTCGAATGTAATTATTTTGGCCCCGGGATTGGCGCTAGCCAGGTATGCAGTTGTAATGCCCAATGACGTTCCCAAATCAAAAATTATCCGCGGTTTGAACCGTCGGACAATCCTGAATAACAATTGCCCATACTTCGGAGATTTCAATGAATTGCGGGCAATGTCAGAAATTTTTCTGGATGAGGATTTCATCTGTGTCGAGCCGGCCCCAAAGTCCCTGACTTCGATCACATTTTTATTTTTAAGCAAATTGCTTCTTTGTGATTCTATTTTATGATATTCTTCGTAGTGGGTTTTATCATTCTGAATTTTGTCAACCCATTCATAAACAAATGGGGAATGAATTCCATGACCTTTCCCATTAAGCGCCTTGAAATAATAACGAAAATATTTTATGATGATTTGAGTGGAGGAATACATGAAATAGAACTATTTCGGCAGATAAATATTGAAATTAATTTGAGATGAAGCTATTTTCTCGCCCAGGTTTCAAAACTATAACCGTATGCATGCTTGTCGTCTGCAGTAAAATCGAGTTGAAATATTTTTTTCCATTCCTGCTCATTCACTTTAGGAAATACAGTATCTCCCTCCAGTTCAGTATGCACCCTGGTCATGTAAATCTTATGGGCCATGGGCATGGACTCTTTAAATATTTGTCCGCCTCCTGCAATAAATAATTCTTTGCAATCAGTTTCTTTCGCTTTTTCTATCGCTTCTTGAATGGAATGAACTACCCAGAGGTTTTCCTTTTTAGGATTCCAGTTGCCGTTTCTGGTGATTACAATATTATATCGCCCGGGAAGGGGCTCAGGAGAAATGGATTCAAATGTTTTTCTACCCATGAGCAGCGGCATTCCCCAGGTAGTATTCTTGAAAAATTTTAAATCGTTGGGAAGACGCCAAAGAAGTTTGTTGTCTTTGCCAATGACATTATTTTCAGTTGCAGCAACTATGAGTGAAATAATCATCTTATAAATTCATGGAGAGCCGAAAATAAAAATGCAGCCCTAAACTGCCACAGGAGCTTTTATTGCCGGGTGGCTCTCGTAATTTTCTAAACTGAAATCCTCAAACTTAAAATCGAAAATATTTCTTACTTCAGGATTCAGTTTCAATGTTGGCAATGGAAATGGCTTTCTGCTCAATTGCAATTTCGCCTGTTCAATATGGTTACTATATAGATGAACGTCGCCAAAAGTATGCACGAAATCTCCGGGCAACAGATCGGTTACCTGTGCAATCATCATCGTCAAAAGTGCATAGGAAGCAATATTGAATGGCACTCCTAAAAAAACATCTGCAGAACGTTGATATAGCTGACAGGAAAGTCGCCCTCTTTTTTCAAGCGAACCTGCAACAGGAGGTGTTACATAAAATTGAAACATATTATGGCATGGCATAAGAGCCATGCGCGAAAGATCGGCAACATTCCATGCGCTTACAATTAATCTGCGGCTGTCTGGATTCTTTTTGATTTGATCAATCACTTCAGTAATCTGATCTATCTCTTCTCCATCAACAGTCTCCCAACTTCTCCATTGTTTTCCATAAACAGGACCCAATTCACCATTTTCATCAGCCCATTCATTCCAAATACTGACTCCATTTTGCCTGAGATATTCAATATTCGTTTCACCCCTCAAAAACCATAGCAATTCGTAAATAATGCTTTTAAGATGAAGTTTTTTTGTGGTGACAAGAGGAAATCCAGCCGATAAATCAAACCGCATTTGATAACCAAAACAACTGATCGTACCGGTTCCGGTTCTGTCATGTTTCTCAACGCCAGTTTTCAATATATGATCGACAAGCTGTAAGTATTGCTGCATAAGCGCAAGTTAAGTGAATTAAGACAAGTGATGGCAGGCGCTTTTTTATTGTTAATTTAAGGTGGATATTCAATTTTCCTCCTGATAATAAGCCGCCATAATTGTTTAATTTGTTTGGGCGAAGCTGTGATTTATGGTTCAAATTAAACCCGATTTGTCATGAATCTTAAGATCCTGACTCCCAGGAACAATTTCCAAAGCAAAAATCACTATTGTTTTCTGCTGGTTTTTTCTTTGGTTTTTTTGTTTTCCTGCTCTTATACCCATCCATTCGACTCCAAAGAACAGGATGAGATAAAGAATGAAGTTCATTTCATGTTTAATGAATATTATGCCGATGTAAGGGATCAGGGCCTTTTGGCAGAAATAAAATACCTTGATTCATCTGCAGATTTTTTTTGGGTTGCGCCGGGTTATCAAAATATATTAACATACGATTCCGTAATATCCATCGTAAAGGAAAATGCAAATCGGTTTAAGTCTGTTGACCAGCATTGGGATACACTTGAAGTACATGCACTTTCGCCCAATTTGGCCAGTTATACAGGGAGAATCACAAGCGATGTAACGGACCAATCGGGATTATCCATGAAACATGTACTGGTTGAAACGGGAATCGTGATCAAAAGAGAAAATGGATGGAAACTGTTGAGCGGACAAACAACAGTTGTACCTGAAGAATAATGATCCAAATCCTATTTTATGAAAATACTCTTATCAATTGCTTTGGTCGGGTTTATAATTTCCTGTAATATCTCAGGCAAAGAAAAAAATAATCCAAACCTTAATATAAAGCCATCAAAAGATTCGCTACTTGTTACTGCAGAAAAATTTGATTCAAAAACTTCCGATACCAAATCAAATCGGGAACGTTTCCGGGAATTCTTTAGGTTTGAACCGGGAGCAGATGTAAATGAAATATTTTGCTATTCTGTTAGTCCGGATACTGCTACCACTTATGTGTTCAGCTTCAAATGCGATAGTTCTACGGTTGCCAGGATTGTTAGTAGCCTCGAATTGCAAAAAGCAAATTTCAATTCTCAAATTTCAGCACCGGATTTTAATTTCCCCTGGTGGAACAAAAGTAAAATCGCTGGCACACAAGACAGGTGGACAAAAGTTGAAGACGGATTGATTGAACTACTTTGGTATGATAAAACTGAAGGCCGCGTTTTTTTCTACGACTCTGATCATTAAAAAAATTCCCGGCACATCACCGGGAATAATAAACAGGATTATACGAAGGTTAGTAATTACTATCCTACAACAGATAACCGAAATCCTGAAATGAGTTCATCATCAGATTTAGACTGAGGTTCCAATTTGTTTCCCATGGGAATTGGAAGCGAAGGGGAATCCTTTAAAGGTTCTCCGGGATGAAAAGCTTTATGCAATTCACTATACAATGATGAAAGGATAGTATTTCTTCGGTTCAGTTCTTCTTCCATCCTGCTAATCTTTTCAGCGTGGGCTCTTAATTCGTTATTGAGAGATGCAATGGAATTTTCCTTTTCATTCAAAAGTTCCAGGCGATGCAAATGTTGCTCCTGCCATTCCTGATTCTTTCTCTCGAGCTGTTCAGCATACATGGATTTTTCTTCAAGGCTTTCCCGTATTTTTTGATTTTCTTCGTTCAAACCATGCATGGTTATATCTAAACCTGTAAGCTGCTTTTGCAGCTCATCTGCATCACGCTCCAGGCCTTTAACCTGTTGCTCATATGAATAAACCGTGGCTTTTAAAATACTCATCTGGCTTGAATCTTCACGCTGCTGATGTTCCAACTGGTGAAAATTTCGAATTCTTTGTTCAAGTTGATTTTGGAGAAAATCTACCTGCAATTTTTTCTCATCCACAACATCACGCAAATATTCAAGCTCTAATAGTTGATCTTTCAATTGAGATTTTTCATCCTGAATATGTGCAATGTCGGCCTGTAGCACATTGATTTTATCAACGGCTTCAGTGTATCCCATACCTCCACCACTTAAAATGGCCTGATTACTATCAACCTTACTTCTCAATGCCAGATTTTCTTCTTTCAACGCCTGCAGATCGCGATACGAATCCTGCAATTGTTTCATCCACTCATTTTTCTCCGTATCATATTTTTTTCCTGCTTCATAAAGTTGTTGCTGGAGCGAAAGATTCCATTTCCCTGCATCATCTTCGGATTCGTGCGCGGATGTTTCTAATCGGTTCAAGTGCTCCTGCAATTGCAACAGCTCAGCAGCCAGGGCACTATTTTGTTCTCTTTCAATTGATATATCTTCCCTCAGTTGACGAATCATGCCGTTTAAGAGCTGCACTTCAGATTCCTTATGGGCAAGGGATTCCTGCCAGTTTACCTCTCCATTTTGTTCCATTGCATTATTTTTTAAGGTGATCAATGCGTCCTGCAGGGTTCGGATTTTTGATTCGTATTCTTCCAGCTTTTTTTGATGTTCATCCTCCACATTTTCTTCAGCTGATTTTTTGTGATCACCTGCTTTGGCCAGAAGTTCTACATATTTGGAGTATAATGACCTGAATTGGTGTTTCAAAATCTGATATCGGTCTTCCCGAAGCTCTTCCTGGTGCTGATTTTCCCTAATAAGATTTGCGTAACTGGAGCCAGCAGTTCCATCTGCAGATTGCAAATAATAAGTTACCTGTTCCTCATTCAAACCGGGTTCATCTGCAAATGCAGTAGCCTGCATCAATTTCCTTTTACGGTAATAATGCATCAATGAAACAGTGACCAACGAAATAATGATGAGAGGAACAGCAATCCATAGCAGGATTCGCAGAAACTGCATGATTTCTTCTGGAGTAACAGTCAAAAAAGACATCGTTAAATGGTTTAACGTAGACTTATCTCATAGAATATACCGTCTGTTCAATTTGGTAAGAAAGCAATTATTAGGGAATGGGATAACCAGTCATCAGGGGCTTGTTGAATTTAAGAGTGCGGCTACTTTGAATAATTTTCTTGATCCTTCAAAGTGAAATTAATTTCCCAATAATAGTACCAAATTCAAAATGGAGGTTGTTTTTAGGGAAGATTTATGAAACCATCTTTCCTAATTTTGGAATGTTACAGTAAAATATAAAAAAAGATTGAAATTTAAGAATAAAAAAAATCCCGCGAGCGGCGGGATTCTATTTGAAGATTTAACTTCCGAATTTGAATAATAAACCGAGGTCAAAAGTCCAGAATTTGTTTGTTGCTTTTGTAGTGAGTGGTGTATTAATGCCAGGAATAGTTATGTGATTTCCGTCTCCATAACCAAAAAGATAATTATAACCTGCCTGCCCAAATACTCCGAAACTCTTACCGAATTCTACGTCTAACCCTGCACGAGGTGCAACACCGAAATAGGCTTTGTTATTGGATTGGCTGTACGAAGCATAATTAGCACCTTCTGTAGTCACAACATATTTTGTGAAATACACACCTACATCAGAACCAATATATGGTCGAACAGGAGCGGTACCAAAATAATAATCGACTGAACCCGTGACCGGCAAGATCACATTACCGTGTTGATAGTTGTATTTGGTTCCATTCACTTCATAGGTATCTGTTTTTAGATTTTTTGGATACCATCTTACTGCACCACCTAGTGCAAGATGGTTATCAAATAAATATTTAAGATTGACACCCGCACCCCACTGGTCGGCATCTGTACCGTTGAGTCTGGACCCATGAACACCTAATTGAACCTGTCCTTTCCCTATCATCGCCACGGCACAAATCATCAACGTGAGCGTTGAACTCAAAAGAAATTTTTTCATACAAGTAGTTTTTGTTTAATAAAAATGTATAATCACATGTGAACAGGTTTTTCCAAGTGATATACGGTATTATCAAGTAAAAAAAATGTGCCACAGGGATAACTATCTCATTCTGTATAAAATCATGATTCGTTTAAACGGAGCTTTCGGGAAACCAGGAATTTAACGATTTGTAAAGGCGAAAAACAGCCTGCTTTTACCTATTTTATTCTTGATTTTTAGTAGAGATTATGGGATATTTGAGGAATAATTTTCCCGAAACTTGTTTGGCACTTTATGTTGACCAATTTGATAAAATTTGATCGACAATAAATATTTGAATCAATATGAAATTCATTCTGGCCTTTATTATTGCATTTTGCTTTGTTCCCGCTTTTTCTCAAACAGAATATGTTCATTCCATTGAAGATTATCAATCGAATTATAAAAAAGATCTCACCGAAATCATACAAAAAGACACGGCATTTGTGAGATTTTTTCCAATTGACCCTTCTTATAAAGTTTTGGGCACTGTAAAAAGATTAGAAGGTGAACCAAAATTCAAAATGGCAACTTCAAGTGGCATTACCAAGGAAGCTCAAAAAATTGCCGCAGTAAGTTTTGAATTGAACGGAAACAGCTACACACTTTATGCATACCAACTTCTCGCACTCAGAGAAAACAAACAATACCACGACAATTTCTTCATCCCTTTCTTCGATGCTACTAACGGTGACGAAAGTTATGGAGGAGGAAGATACCTTGACTTTAATTTACCTGATATTTTGAACGATAGACTCGTGATCGATTTCAATAAGGCGTATAATCCTTATTGTGCTTTTAAAACAGGGTATAATTGTCCCATTCCACCCAGAGAAAATGGGTTAAAAGTGGCGATCAGGGCCGGTGAAAAAAATTATGGAAAGAGTAATCACTGAATATAGTACTTAGTACCTAGTACTTAGTACTTAGACTAACTAATATAAGGTGAAAGGTGTCAGGTTTTTTCTTTCCTTCGCTTCAATTCTTTTTTAATCAAACCCAGCTCACGCCCGGTTTGTCCGGACATTGAACTATTTTCCTGGGCCCTCCTCATGAGATAAGGAATCACATCTTTAATAGGACCAAACGGAAGATACTTACTTACCGAACATCCCGCCTTTGCAAGGTTAAAAGTTATATTATCGCTCATGCCGTAGAGTTGTGAGAAATGGATATGTGGATGCTTGAGGTCATATCCCTTCTTACCTAATAGTTCCGTAGCCAGGAGATTGCTGTATTCATTATGCGAAGCTACAATGAGCCCAATCCGATCAAGATGATCAATGCAAAATCGAAGTGCTTCGTTATAGTCCTTATCTGTTGATTCTTTATCGGGTTGTATTGGTGAAGCATATCCCATTTCTTCTGCCCTTCTCCTCTCCTTTTCCATATAAGCACCTCTTACGATTTTCGCACCTAAAATAAAATTTTTCAATTCTGCTGCCTCAAGAGAATTCCGTAAAAAAACCAAACGATCGTCGCGGTAAAGCTGAAGCGTATTATAGACAATCACGTTTGATTTATTATATTTTTCCATCATAAAGATGGTCATTACATCAACCGGATCCTGTATCCAGGTTTCTTCTGCATCAACTAAAACACCCACTTTTTTTGCTGCTGCGGTTGCACATATTTTGTCCATTCTTTGAAGGACCCGATCCCATTCTTTTTTTTCATCCTCAGTTAAAGACTCCAGTGCTTTTTCATAGCGTTTCATCAGCGATCCCTGATGGTCCGCAACAGAAGAGTCCAGTTTTTCAAGTAAACCAAACCGTGCGAAGCCAGTCACCTTAATGCTCATGAAAGGAATATTATCCTGCGTTGAAGCATAATTTATTACCCGAATAAATTCATCTGTTGCGTGGTCAAATCCATGTTCTCCATCGTCACCCCCTTCAACACCATAATCCAGAATTACCTGAACCGAATATGCACCCAACTTTTTGGCCACAGCTGCTGTTTCTTCCAGGGTTTCTCCACCTACAAACTGATCAAAAATCGTTTGGCGAATTAGCCCTTTAATGGGAAGTCCAACATTTATAGCCCAGGGAGTAAGTCTTGTTCCCAGCTTCACCAGGGTTTTATATCCCATTGACGAAAAGAGAAAATTCGCCTTTTTCAGCTCTTTGTCCGACTTATACTCAAATGCATTCTCTGTGTTATCAAATGAAATTGCCATTAAATTCCAACTTGTTTGGTCGCAAATGTAAGCAAGAAGCTCAATTCAAGACAAGTTATCCATTGCCTGTTTTCTACACTCTAAACTGCGCTTTTTCTTTACCTTACGCCCCTTTATTATGAGTATGAAAATCACTGGTACGGAGATTTATAAACTTAGCATTCCCATGCATCCGTTCACCATTGCAACGGGGACCATGAATTTTGCCCAGAATATTTTTATTAGAATAAACACTGAAAAATTTACAGGTGTAGGCGAATGTTCAGCCTTTCCAATGATTGTTGGGGAAACACAGTCCACCTGTTTTGAAATGGCTAAAGACTTCGCACGAATTTGGAAAGGGCAGGATGCAGAAGATATAGAAGGCAGAATGAAACAGCTGCACGATTTTACCGCATATAACAGCACTATCAAGAGTGCTTTCGACATGGCACTCTATGACCTTGCAGCAAAAAAAGCCAATGTGCCTCTCTATCAATATTTAGGTGCTTCACAAAAGAAGCCTCTCGAAACAGATATCACAGTAGGAATTGATAGTCCCGATGCAATGGCTGCAAAAGCAATGGAATTTAAATCACAGGGATTTAGAATTATTAAAGTAAAACTTGGAAAAGAGGCGCATGAAGACATAGAAAGAATCAAAAAAATCCGCGAGGCAATTGGAGATAAGTTAAGCCTTAGAATAGATGCAAACCAGGGATGGGATTTTGATTCGGCTGTTCACGCACTCAGGAACCTGGCGCAATATCATATTCAGTTTTGCGAACAACCGATGAGAAGATGGAATGATCCGCTTTTGCCAGAACTAAAAAAATTATCTCCAATTCCCATAATGGCTGATGAAAGCGTCTTTGATCATCACGATGCAAAAAGAATGATCGATAGCAATTCTTGCAGCTTTATCAACATCAAATTCGCAAAATCAGGAGGTATACTGGAAGCGCTTAAAATTCACGATGTGAGCAAAGATGCCGGCATTCCATGTATGATGGGAGGAATGCTTGAAAGCCGGGTTGCCCTCACTGCATTTGCGCATTTTGCAACAGCCTGCAGCGATATTGTTTTTTATGATATGGATACCTGCATGCTCGGACATAAATTAGATCCCGTAACCGGAGGAGTGAAATACAATGGATTTCATGTGGAATTGCCGGATGGTGCAGGCATCGGAGCAGATGTTGATGAAAATTATTTATCAACCCTCGAAAAAGCATTGATTTGATTTTGAATTCATTTTACAGCAACAATCACAACACAGATTTACCTGCCTAACTTATATCTTTACTAAAATTTTTTGAAATGGATTTAAAAGCAAAAACTGCGAAAGATTCTTTTGTAGTTATGACAGAACTGGTGCTCCCCAACGACACCAATTTATTTGGCAATTTAATGGGAGGCCGGCTTATGTACTGGATGGATATTGCAGCTGCACTTGCCGCTACCAAGCATTCTAACGCGCCTGTTGTAACTGCTTCAGTTGATAATATTTCATTCGAATCTCCCATAAAACTTGGCAATGTAGTTCATATTGAAGCACAGGTATGTCGCGCTTTCACAAGTTCCATGGAAGTGCATATGAAAGTTTGGGGTGAAGATCTGATGCATCAATTTAAGTACAAAAGCAATGAAGCATACTACACTTTTGTGGCGCTTGACCCTAACCGAAAGCCAAGAAGTGTTCCCCAGCTGGTTCCGGAAACCGAAGAAGAAATCCGATTGTATGATGGTGCCTTGCGACGCCGTCAATTGCGCCTTATCCTCGGTGGCAAAATGAAACCTGCAGATGCAAATGAATTAAAAGCCCTTTTTGCGAAGGATTGATAGCAGGGTTTTGGATTTTAGATGTTGGATTTTTGTTGAGATAATAAGTCTAAAATCCCTGCGCCTGCTGGCAAAATCTAAATTTATTTATCGAGCGCGGTCATTAAATGGTGCCTGCCTTTTAACATATACGACTTGCTTTGCTCTATTGCATCCATAACCTGGTTAAGAATAGTATCAATAGAGTCATCGTAATTGATCACCAGAGGTTCTTTAAATTTTACGCTTAGTAGGGAACCTTTTTTCTTGAATCGCAATCCTTTTTTATTGAACGCCCTCCAAAAGCCACTGATTACAACCGGAACAACCACGGGCTTTAATTGCTTAATTAAATAGGCTGTTCCTTTTCGCCCAGGAGCAAATGGTTTTGTAGTTCCCTGGGGAAAGGTAATCACCCAGCTCTCCTGCATGGCTGTTGAAATTTTGCGGGTATCCGAAGGATCAAGGCCCCTCCTAACTTCTGTACCTTCCGCTCTCCATGTACGCTTTACCGTTAGCGCACCGGCCATAGCAAACAGCCGGCTAATAAATGTACTCTTCATCGTTTCCTCCGCAGCAACATAATACACATTTGTGAAAGGGTTTAATAAATAGAATGGTATTCCCAGTCTGTTCCTCTTTCTCCACTTTACGGCACAAAAAATATGAAGGAAAGTAATCACATCAGCAAAATAAGTCTGATGGTTACTTACGAATAACACATTTTTTTTGGGAAGCTTTTCAAGATTTTCGGTGCCTGAAATTTTTAACGAGTTTACAAACACGAGTCCGGGATAAGAAACTACTCCAACTAGTGCGTAAATGAATTTTCGCACCAGACGAAAATGCTTGAATTTTTCTGAAATTGACCCCATGGAAATATTGTTACAGTCTGCCGTGTGCAATATAAGAATTTGCAAATTAAATGTTAACAATCAATTCGAAGAATCATTCTCCTGTGTAATAGCTAAGCATCCGTCATCCATCAAAAAAAAGACTATGAAAAAAATTTTAGCAGCTTTGGTTTTGACAGGCATAATTCAAACAGCAACAGTAAAAGCTCAAAACACACAGGTAAATCCATATCCAAAAACAATTTCAGTGAGTGGTAGTGCCGAACTTGAAATTATTCCGGATGAAATTTATGTTCAGGTAGATTTAAGAGAATACGAAAAGAAGGGATCAGGAAAAATTGATCTTGAAACCATCAAAAAAAATTTCCTGGTCGCCTGTAAAACAATCGGACTTCCAGACTCCGCAATCAGCGTAGCATCTTATAACGGATATGACAGAAACTACTGGTTGATTTATAAGAAGAAAAAGAATCCGGATTTGATAGCAAGCATCACTTATCAAATCAAATTCAATAGTGTTTCTAAAATGGACGATCTTGTAAAATTGCTTGATGATGAAGCCACTCAGAATTTCACCATAGTAAAAACTTCTCACAGCAAAATATCAGATTACAGAAAGGCATTAAAAATTCAGGCAATCAAAGCCGCGAAAGATAAGGCAACTTACCTTGCTGAATCGATTGGCGAAAAGTCAGGGGAAGCGGTCACTATCGAAGAACCTGTGGAATCCGAAATTTATCCACAGCCAATGTATGCAAACACTATTATGTATAAGAAGGCAACAGCAAATGAAAGCGACCCGTCTGATGAAGGCGGCCAGGTAGACTTTCAAAAAATAAAACTCAGGTTTGAAGTAAGGGCAGTATTTGCTCTCAAATAGTTTCATATTTGTAAAATGAAACCTGATACGGTCATTTTCGATATGGACGGCTTACTCATAGATTCCGAACCTCTGTGGCAGGAAGCAGCAAATGAGATTCTAAGTGAATACGGAATTAATCTTACATATGAGCAACATATTACAACCACCGGGCTAAGGACAAAGGAATTTCTTGCCTGGTGGTTTGGTTTTTTCAAAGTGAAATTGGAAAACCTTGAAGAGGCTGAAGAACTAATCACAAATAAAGTAATCGAAAAGGTTTCTCAAAGAGGTGAAGGAATGCCTGGGGTAAAGGAAATTTTTGAATTTTTCTCGCAGAGGAAATTTAAAATTGGCCTCGCTACATCTTCTCCGCTCACGCTTGTAGACGTGGTTGTGGCAAAACTCAACCTCGCGAATTTAATAAGTGAAATTACTTCGGCACAGCATCTCACTTACGGCAAGCCACATCCGCAAGTGTATTTGAATTGTGCCCTTTTACTAAAAACTCCTCCCACACAGTGCATATGTTTCGAAGATTCCTTCAACGGCATGATTGCTGCAAAAGCCGCGCGCATGAAATGCGTTGTAGTCCCTGCACCCCAGCAAATTCATGAATCCCGTTGGGACGCCGCTGATATCAAGCTCAGCAGCCTAATAGATTTCAATGAACAAAAACTTTCTTTATTATCGCGATAAAATAAAAAAGGTCCGGTAGATTAACCGGACCTCTAATTAATATCTGAAATAATTATTCAGCTTTCTTTTCTTCGTCTCCACCTTTTTCCATCTTCTTCTTCAATTCTGCAAGAACCCCGAGATCACCGAGAGTAGTTTTTTCAACTTTGCCCTGGATATCTTTAACGGCTTTCTTGGTTTTAACAGCTTCAGCCTTTCTTTCTTTGTTCACTGCTTCTTTTTCTTCAGCTTTAGCTTGTTCCCAGATGCGGGTGTGGCTGAGCACGATTCTCTTTTCATTGCGATCGAACTCAATAACCATGAATTGTGAAGCTTCATCTGCACCAAGGCTCTTGCCGTCTTCTTTCAACAGATGACGGTTAGGAGCGAATCCTTCTAAACCGTAAGGAAGTTGCACAATTGCACCTTTGTCATCTTTTCTGATGATTGTGCCATCATGTATAGTTCCAACAGCGAAGGTATCCTGCAATGTATTCCAGGGATCTTCTTCCAATTGTTTATGGCCCAACTGAAGTTTGCGGTTTTCCTTATCAATACCAAGAATTACCACCTGGATATCACTTCCAACCTTAGTGTATTCGCTTGGGTGATTAAATCGCTTCAACCAACTGAGATCACTGATATGAATCATTCCACCAATACCGGGCTCGAGTTCAACGAAAACACCATAAGGAGTGATATTTTTTACCAGTCCTTTGTGACGGCTTTCAACAGGGTATTTAGTTTCGATCTCGTTCCAGGGATCAGGAGAAAGTTGTTTAATAGAAAGACTCATCTTGCGAGAATCTTTATCAAGCGTTACGATCTTAGCTTCATGCTCGTCACCGAGTTTGAAGAACTCTTTCGCGTTAATTGGAGTGTTGGCCCATGTAATTTCACTAACGTGAACCAGACCTTCAACACCAGGAAGGATTTCAAGGAATGCGCCGTAATCTTCAATATTTACAACCTTGCCTTTAACAATCTTTCCTTCGGCTACCCATTCAGGTAATGTATCCCAGGGGTGAGGCGTTAATTGTTTCAAACCGAGGCTGATTCTCTTCTTCTCGTCATCAAAATCAAGAACAACCACATTCAGTTTCTGGTCAAGTTTCAGCACTTCACTAGGATGGCTGATACGACCCCAACTGATGTCGGTGATGTATAACAATCCGTCGAGACCACCGAGGTCAAGGAAAGCACCGAAATCTGTGATGTTTTTGATAGTTCCTTCAAGAACCTGACCTTTTTCGAGTTTGCTCATAATCTCTGCACGTTGTGCTTCGATATCGCTTTCGATAAGGGCCTTATGTGAAACCACGGCGTTCTTAATAGCCTCATTAATCTTAACTACTTTGAATTCCATAGTCTTTCCAACAAACTGATCGTAGTCAGTAACAGGCTTCACGTCAATTTGTGATCCGGGAAGGAAGGTTTCCATTCCGAATACATCTACAATCAATCCACCTTTTGTTTTGCTGGTAACCGTACCCGTTACTACTTCGCCGGTTTTGTGAACTTCAACAATTCTTTCCCATGCGCGAGTAATTCTAGCAACTTTACGGCTCAGGTGAAGATGTCCTTCGCGATCTTCTTTTTCAACAACCATAACTTCCACGGAATCGCCAACTTTTAAGTTGGGAATGTCGCGAAACTCATTGAGTGAAACCAGACCATCGCTTTTAAACCCGATATTTACGACTACATCGGTCTTTGTCAAACCCACTACAACACCTTCAACCATTTCATTATCATTAACGGTCTTAAAAGTGCTGTCGTAAACAGCGTCATACTTTACTTTTTCGTCCTTTGTATAAGACGAAACATTTCTTTTGTCAATGCTCCAATCAAAATCGTCGTGAGCAGTTTGCACAGGTACATTTGTTGTCGCTGCAGGTGCCGCTGTGGCGGTCGCCTCCTGTACATCAGCGTTTGAGTTAACAATTTGATTTTCTGACATAATTGAATACCTAATTTTTAAAATAGGGAGTGCAAAGTTAAGGGTAAAAGCCAGAACTGACAAGGAATAGAACGCATTTTTTGCAATCACTAAGTAGTAAAATTAACCCGCAAATTGCTCTTTATCAAAAGGTTATTTATCCTCCGTCCAAAAAAATTCTCCGCCCGAATAGCAAATTTCCCTTATCTTTTGGCTCAAAAAATAGAAAATGAAGAGATTATTATGGATGGGATTTCTCATGCTGACAGGATCTGCACTATTTGCACAAACGAGTCCAAGCACAGTTTTGGCCGTTAAAACAGGTACTGTTTTGGATTATGAAGTAAACGTAAATGGACAATTGGTTCCACTAACTATGAAAATTTTTCTTCCGGCCGAAGGCGGACTTGGATTTGATTTCGAAGCTGGAGATGTGTATGGAAAATTTATTAACAGTAAGGAAGGATTGGAGAGTGCGAGTTCAACTAACTGGGAAACTCCTCCGGCAGGAGAAGAAAAAAAATTAGGCTCTGACCAAACGACTGCTGTCTTTTCGAGGTCATTCTTAAAAGATCTCATACAAAATAAAAAGGCGCAGTATGATGGACAATCCTGGACACTTAAAGACGTACCTGCCGGAAGTGAATTTTCGCTGGATAATAAATCGAAACTTGATTTTGTTTATGTGGAAAGCGATAGCGCCGCAACGAAATTCTGGATCCTGAATAATAAAGACTACCCTATCATCCTTAAAGTAGAAGGAAACAAAAAAGGGCCGGATCTGATACTCAAAGCAATTCATTAATATCTATCATTAACACCAATTTCTTAAATCACAATATAGCGATATGGTTACACAGCATCTGATCCCGCTCTTTGAAAAAGATCTCGATAAATTGAAAGAAGAAATTTCACTTTATGGGACTGAAGAGCAGCTTTGGATCGTAAAGGACGGAATAAATAACAGCGGCGGTAATTTATGCCTGCACCTGGTGGGAAATCTTCAACATTTCCTTGGTGCGATATTAAGCGAATCTGGTTATGTAAGGAATCGTGATGCAGAATTCAAATTGAAAAATATTCCCAGACATAAACTTCTCGAAGAAATCGCTTCCACAAGATCCGTAGTGATCGATACCCTGGAGCAGCTTTCAAGAAATGATTTGCAAAAAGATTATCCGATTCAGGTATTCGGTGAACCAATGACCACAGAATATTTTCTGATATATTTATTGGCTCATCTAAATTATCACCTGGGGCAAATCAACTATCATCGAAGATTAAGCGCTTCAGGAACTTAAACAGCAAAAGCGCGAATTGCGGTGACCAAACGGTCAAGGTCACCTGTAGAAGTGTAAACATGTGGTGTGATTCTCACTCCGTGTATGTTTTCCCAATCTATGGCGACTGTATGTATCCGATGTTTGGTAAACAGGTAATCCGAAAGATCGTGGGTTGTTTTGCCCTGAATGGAAATATTGGCTATTGCACAGGATAGAGAGGGAGTCTTGGGTTGATTGAAAGAAACTTTAGGTAGATCTGAAACACGACTTACCCAATAATCTTTCAAAAATCGGAGACGCTCTTCTTTTCTTTTGGAGCCAATGATGGTGTGAAAGTCCACAGCATTTCCAATCGCCATTTCCGAAGCAAAAGATCTGGTCCCAAGAGATTCAAATTTGCGGATATCAATACCGTCGGGCTCTGTATTGGACAGCAGCGCCCAAATATTCTTGATTTTCTCCTTCTTAATATAGAGCATCCCGCTACCAAATGGAGCACAGAGCCATTTGTGTAAGGAAGTTGCAAAATAATCGCATTCGAGATCCGGGATTTTATAGTCTAAATGTCCAAACGTATGAGCACCGTCGCAAATAACATCAATTCCTCTCTTATGTGCTTCTGTAGCGATTTTTTTGGCTGGAATTATTTGTCCGCACCAATTGATCATGTGTGTGACATGAACGATTTTGGTTTTCGATGTAAATGCGGAAACATATTGCTTTACAATTTCATCTTCGTTTTCAATCGGAAGCGTAAGGTTTAACCAAACGAGTTTAACTCCATCTCTTTTTTCGCGCTGTTTCCAGGCATTTATCATATTAGGATAATCCTGTTTGGTAAGAACTATTTCATCACCTGCTTTTAGATTAAGTCCGAAAATAATTGAATTAAGTCCTTCCGTGGAGTTGCGATTAATTGCTATTTCTTCGGGTGAACATCCTGAAAGATCAGCAAGTTTTCCCCTAAGAGGTTCTCGGCCCTGATCCAGGATTTGCCACATACTATATGATGGAATTTCGTTTGCAAATTGATAATACCGTATATGTGCATCCTGCACCACTTTGGGTTGAGGGCTCACGCCGCCGTTGTTTAGATTTACCAGGTTTGGTGAAACAGTGAATGATTCTTTAACCCAGCCCCAAAAATCATCATCGGTCAACGCCTCCTGGGGTGATAAATTTAATAAACGTTCTGATTGTTTTTGTGCTTCTCGGGCAAAGGCAGGACTTGTAATTCCTAAGAATGATGCGCTGGCGGTTGCAGCAGCAATCTTTGTAATGAAGTTTCTCCTGGTTGTCATCTTTGGAAGTTAATACCACCAATTTAAACTTTTTCAACTAAATGAGCCGCGTCCGAATGGAGGCGGCCCTGTTGATCCAAAATACTACCATCTGATTTTGGCAACCATTTCTCACGTAATGGTACCCAATACTGAGTACCTAGCGCCCAGACAAGACATTAAACCTTAAACTTTAAACTAAACCTTCAACATTCAACCTTCAACATTCAACGTTTAGAGTTTTCCCATCATACACAAATTGCTGATCGTTGGTTCTTTGCTTCCGCCGCGAGGTTCTACAGTTACAGCAAAGGCGCTAGCATTTGAAATGTCTTTTTGAAAACCCATCGACACCTGGTTATTCCGATATTCAAAAACACCCGCGTCTACTGGTTTACCATCTACCATCCCCCAAAGTTGATATTGCTGTTCAGGAGAAAGATCTGGAAGGTTTGCCGAAACCATCAATATCTTTTTTGTGTTGGGCTGCCAATACAGAAGGATGAAGTTTCCGGGTTTTGTTATGGTGTTCGCCGTTTGAGTAAAAGGGTTTTTATCCACCGCGCTGAGCTCAACTCTTTTTGCAAGAATGTCTTTTACTATCTCAAATCGCTGCTGATATAAATTGGCACTGTCCTGGTAACTTTTATTTTCAGAGATTAGTGCTTCCTGTTTTGCTTTAATATCTGCAATTTCTTTACTCATCCTGTTATTTTGGATTAAGGTAAGAATGGCAGTTGCAGAAGTTAGTAACAATCCGGCGATAACTGCTGCGGCAAGCCAGCGATCAATACGAACAACATTTTTCTTTTCAACCAGGTTAACTACCGGAGTTTTCTGCGCTATAAAATTTGAGCGCGCAAAAATTGCTTCCACATTTTTCTCCATTTCAAACTCCGACATCTTTTCATTTTGCGCCGTATAGTATTCCACAACAGCAGTTTCGATGCGTCGGATCTCTTCAGCAAGTTCGGGTTCGATTAAAGCAAGCGCAGAGATTTCCTTCATCTCCTGCTCAGGCAATACCCCAGCAACATACTCTTCTAATTTACCGGACGATATGAGATCCCGGACATTCATTCCATTAATTTGATTTAATATATTTTCTTAATTCCATTATGGCACTCCTTAATCTTGTCTTTACCGTACCTACAGGTAATTTCAGCCTTGCTGCAGCTTCTGAATGAGTGTAACCTAACATATACACCGCATCAACAACCTGCTTTTGTTCGGGGCTTAAAACATTCAATAGTTTCTTTACCCCGATTGTATCCGCTTTAAATTCATCCGTCATTTCATCAACTTCGGTTCCCTGATCGTTGAATGAAATATTTTTAGACTGATTCTTAAAATCGCGGGAACGTGTTCGGTCAATTGCAAGATTTCTGCAGATATTCAGCATCCAGGTAAAAAGAGTGCCCTTGGATGATTCATAACCATTCACGTTATTCCATATTTTCACCATCGCTTCCTGCAAAATATCCTTCGCTAATTCCAGGTCATCATTTACAATTTTTCGAATGATACCAAGGAGCGCATTGCTGTAATTACTATACAACATTGCGAATGCCTCCTGGTCACGTCTTTGCAAACGAATCACCAATTCCGCCTGTGATGGTAGTACTTGTGGCAAAATTTTGAGCTGCTTAATAGTGAATATACGAAAATCATTGCCCGTTGGATTTACGCTCCTTTCATTTTTTGAGCAATCGAATTGCCTGCGATCCAGCCACTTGTCCAGGCATGCTGGAAATTGAATCCCCCTGTGATCCCATCAACATCCATTACTTCACCCGCAAAATACAGGTTAGCTAATATCTTACTTTCCATAGTGGTGTGGTTGATTTCAGAAAGTTTGATCCCGCCTGCTGTTACAAATTCTTCTTTATAGGTTGTTTTACCTTCAACCTTAAATTCTCCGGAGCAGATACCAGCACCCAGTTTGGCAAGTTGCGCAAAGGAAATTTCCTTCCACCGTTGTTCAGGGTTAATCCTGGTTTGAGCTAAAAAATATTCCCAAAGCCTCCTTGGCAAATTGAATGGGTTTTTAGTACCAATTTTTAATCCCGCCCACTCAATTCTTAGTTTCTTAAATTCTGCTGTTAACCTATGTTCATTGAATTGTGGCAACCAGTTAACAATAATGGAAAAATGATAATTTTTTGATGCCAGTTCTCTGGCGGCCCATGCACTCAATTTCAATATCGCCGGACCACTCATGCCCCAATGCGTAATCAATAAGGGTCCTTCGGATTTTAATTTCTCACCCGCAATTTTTACAGTTGCTTTCTCAACCGCAACGCCCATCAATTCTCTCACAGGATTCCCGGGCATATTAAATGAAAATAATGATGGGACCGGACTTACAACATGATGACCCGTTTTGAGCAACCATTCGAACTGATTAGTTTTGGGATAGCCTCCGGAAGCCACACACACAAAATCTGCATTTAGATTTACTGAATTATTTATAAGAAGTAAAAATCCTTCTTCAGTTTTTTGGATTTCATTCACTTCGCTTTGAAGCCGGATTTCAATATTCAACCTGCTTGATTCCTTAAGCAAACAGTCAATTATTGACTGCGAAGAATTAGAAACGGGAAACATCCTTCCATCGGGTTCCGTCTTGAGTCTTACATCTTTTTCTTCAAACCATTTAATTGTGTCAGTCGTGAAGAAATTATGGAAAGTCTTTTTTACAAAATTTTCACCTCTTGGATATGAGCCCGCCATTAATGGAATTTCGAAACATGCATAAGTTACATTACATCTTCCTCCTCCGCTTATTTTTACTTTCGACAACAATTTGGAAGACTTTTCCAAAATAATAACTTTTAATTCCGGGCATAACCTTGCAGCATTTACTGCGCAGAAAAATCCAGAAGCTCCACCACCAATTACAACCAATTGTTTCCTCATCATGAAATTTGTCTAATTTACCGGCCTCAAATCTAATTGCATTTGTACTACCGCCTGGTAAAAATAATCGCAGCATTCAGTCAATTGTTTTTTTTCAGAAGGAAAATTGTTAGCGGATACGATCTCAAAGACCTGAAAGGGCCTGCAATTATCGCCAGCAATCACCCCAATTCAATGGTAGATGCCATTTTAATTGCAACAGAATGCAAAGAGCCGGTTCACTTCATGGTGAGAAGTGATATGTTTAATCACCCACTTTTTCGGAAATTCCTTCTGGCTCTCAACGGTCTTCCAATTTTCCGCGAGGCAGAAGAAAAATATAAACTCCGGGAAAACTTTAACGTGATTCGTCATTGCATCGATATACTCAAAACCAATGGCATCATCATCATTTTTCCCGACGGGATCACCATGCACGATTGGACGCTGAGACTACCCAAAAGTGGGCTGGCCCAAATTATATGGGCCGCAAAGGAATACCCTAAATGGAACAAAAATTAAAAGTGGTGCCTCTTGGAATCACTTACCATAATTTCGACTCTCTTTACAAAATAGTACTATTGGATGCAGGCAATCCCTTTTCGATACATAATTTTCGATATGAGTTACAAAGCGGTTTTTGGCAAAAATCATTTAATGAATTTTTACTTTAGAAATTAAAACCATTAATTCCTCAAATGACCTCATCTGACCTAAATATTATCTCTTCCTGGCAAAAACTAATCACCTATCATAATAACGATATAAATAGCTTACACAAAGTTGGCTTCTTACTCTCCGGATTCGGAATAAATCCCAATAATCATCCGGTTCAACATGAATCTTCAAAAATAATTCTTGAAGCTCTGCACAATAAAACACAACGTATGAAGAACCTCACCATTTTCATCTTATTAATTCCGTTTGCACTGGCTGGAATATTGCTTAATGGAATTTTTTATTTTCCACTGCGCACCTGGATCAAAAAAATTACCGAAGGATCCATTTTCCTGGATTCTGTTTCTTTTGGAATTATGTCTTTCCTATTTCCGGTTTTCAGCATTCTTGAGTCCATACTTTTTAATTATTTATTCGGCATTCACTTCGTATTCTGGCTAATTGCCATTCCTTTATCAGCATGGTTATTGCTCGAATGTCGTTACCAGTTTTATAAATTTGCCTCTCTCAAAAATTAATCAACGACATAGCCAAATCCGATTCAGCATTCTTCTCCATAGTCTGAATTCATTCACAAATCCAATCCTAAAAATTCTGAAATGATCATGCTGAAATAACTTCAACTCATGCATTCCTATTCAGCATATGTCCGTATATCCCATCTAAATCCCGGAAGATGAAAATGGAAAATGCTCCACCATCCACATTCAAATGAAAAATAAATTTTATACGGGCCGCCAAATAACGCACGATTGCCATTTGGATTTACAATTTGATAGTCGACGTATCCTTCTACAAAACCGAAACCAAAATTTTCATCCTTAAATTCAAATTCAACTCCATCTATTGTATATTTCCCTTGGCTGATTTCCGTATATTCTTTAAAATGTGCCTGAAATTTTTCGATGACAATGGCTTTGGGATATTGAATCCCACTTGGAAGAGAAAAATAATCTCCAATCTCCCAACTATAAAGATTTGTATTTCTTCCAAACCAGTTTTTGAAAAATTGAGCAGTTCCTTCTTCCAAATCCAGCCTGGGATCAGGATGAAACTCTTCATAGGCAAAACAACGGAACATACCTTTGATAGCCACATCATTTATTTCGCGATCGAACAATTCCTCCGTAATAAATGCATATTTCTGTCGATCACCACGCTCTCTTCCAAATTCAACGAGCATACCTTTTTCCCGTAGTTGAAAAAATAGTCTTTCAAGTTCTGACTTCATTTCCTGATCGGAGATTTCTTCGCTTCGCTTGAACTCAAGTGGCTTTAGCAGATCTCCTATTCTGATCATTTTTGAATTCTTAACCTGGGTTTCGAATTCCATCACATTTTTCAAAAATGTATTTTCTATGATCGAAGGAATTCGACCAAAGCTTTCATATTGTCCTCCAAATTGGGCTTTCATTTTCATTTGCAGGTACAGGTTTTCATCCTTAAGGCTTCCAGATTCGGGGTTAGCATCGGAGTGATGACGTAGATTATCTTCCATATTCTATAAGATTTGACGAATACGAAATTAGATCGGAGACTAAATAAATCGTAGGTGAGAATTCTCGTAATTAGAGGGGAAAATTCGGAAAGTGAAAAGTGAAGAAACGATACTAGCTATAGGAAAATAACATCTGTCTTAGGCATGATAATCTGATACCAGGTTAGCATTAGCCTTTTCATTCCTTTCTATATCTGCAAAGGAAGAAAGGATATCTGCATTCCCTTTCTGAACACAAACGGTATGCTCATAATGCGCCGCTGGTTTGCCATCTCTCGTTCTGATAGTCCAGCCATCTTCATCATGAAACACATCTTTGGTTCCCATATTAATCATAGGTTCAATGGCAATCACCAGGCCTTCTTTTAATTTAAGACCCGATCCTCTTCTTCCGTAATTGGGAATCTGTGGATCCTCATGAAGATGCCTTCCGAGCCCATGCCCTACAAGTTCTCTCACAACTCCATAACCATGCTTACGCTCTGTATAATCCTGAACAGCGAATGAAATATCACCGACGCGGTTACCCGAAACGGCTTTTTCAATGCCCTTGTATAAGGATTCCTTGGTAACGCCAAGCAGTTTTTTCACTTCTTCTGAAATACTTCCTATCGCAAACGTATAAGCGCTATCGCCATGAAAGCCGTTCATAAAAGCTCCAACATCCACAGAAACTATATCACCATTCTTTAATTCATTGTTGGTAGGAAAACCATGTACTACTGCATCATTCACAGAAATGCAGCAGGCAAAAGGATAACCCTTGTAGTTCTTGAAATTGGGTAAGGCACCATGGTCCCTTATAAATTGTTCGGCCATGGAATCAACCTGGAGAGTAGTAACGCCCGGACGTAAAAATTTTGCCACCTCGGATAAGGTGGCACTAACTAATAAACAACTTTTACGAATAAGCTCTATTTCTTCTTTCGTCTTGTAGTGAATCATTGTTTAATAAGAAACGGGTGAAGCAGTTTGTCTGCCCTGGATCCTTCCACTCTTCATGAGTCCATCATATTGGCGCATGAGCAAATGAGTTTCGATTTGTTGCAATGTATCCAGGATCACGCCCACCATAATCAGCAGGGAAGTTCCACCGAAGAAAGTTGAATATCCTGGAGTAACTCCTAATCTTTGAGCGATACCGGGAAGGATACCTACAATAGCCAGAAAAATTGCGCCTGGTAAAGTAATGCGATCCATAATTTGACCGATATAGTCTGCAGTAGGCTGTCCAGGTTTCACACCGGGAATAAATCCGTTGCTTTGCTTGAGGTTGTCGGAAATTTGTTTCGGGTTAAATATCAAAGCCGTATACAGGAATGTAAATGCAATTACCATCACTGCATAAATCACCATGTACCAGAAGTTACTATGGTCAGAAAATATTTTGGCAATACCCTTACCTGTTTCAAATTTTGTAAATGAAAACAGAGTTGGGAGGAACATGATTGCCTGAGCAAAAATGATCGGCATCACACCCGCAGCATTAACTTTAAGTGGTAAAAACTGCCGCGCGCCTGTAAACTGGCGATTACCTACAATTTGCTTGGCATAGTTCACGGGAATCTTGCGAACACCCTGAACAAGAATAATCAAACCAAGGATAATTGCAATCAGTATTGCAAGTTCAATGAGGAATATTAATAAACCTCCACCGCCTCTAACCTGCTTGGCACCGAATTCCTGGAAGAAGGCTGTTGGGAGCCTGGCAAGAATTCCCACCATGATGATGATGGATGTACCATTTCCCAAACCTTTGTCCTGAATTTTTTCACCAAGCCACATTACAAACAGGGTACCTGCAGTAAGGATCACTACGGTAGAAATCCAGAAATATTGGTAAGATTCAATGAGTGCTTCTTTGTTCTGATTCTGAAGATAGGTAACATAAGCTCCAGCCTGCAGCGCTGTAACACCACAAGTGAGGTAACGTGTCCACTGGTTAATTTTCTTTCTTCCACTGTCACCTTCTTTTTGAATTTTCTGAAACTGAGGAACAAGAATTGTCATCAGTTGCATGAAAATCGAAGCAGAGATATAGGGCATAATTCCGAGGGCGAAAATAGATGCATGTGAAAATGCACCACCAGCAAAAGTATCGAACAGTCCAAGTAATCCCTGGCTGGTTCTCTTAGAAAAATCGGTTAGCTTGTTAGGATCAATACCGGGCAAAACAATATATGAGCCAAAGCGATAAATCAAAATCAGCAATAAAGTGACAATGATCTTACTCCTCAACTCTTCGATAGTCCAGATATTCTTCAGTGTCTGAATGAATTTCTTCACGGATTGTTGCGTTTAAATATTAGCGCTCAATAAAAAAAGACGCATTTTTAGGTGCGTCAACGCAAGTTAAGCAAAATTAATTTACAATTTCGAGGGAACCTCCGGCTGCTTCAATAGCAGTTTTGGCTTTGGCACTTGCAGCATTTACCCTGAATTTGAGCTTGCCTTTCAATTCGCCATTGGCAAGGATCTTTACTTTTTCGTCTCTTTTCACTAGTCCGTTTACATAAAGATTTTCCGGAGTGATTTCGCTGATGCCATATTTTTCAGAAAGCTGGGCAATCTGACCGAGATTGAATACGGCGTATTCAACTCTATGTGGATTTTTGAATCCTCTCTTTGGCAATCTTCTTTGGATCGGCATCTGACCACCTTCATGGGCAAATTTGCGCTGATAACCTGCGCGGCTCTGTCCACCTTTATTACCTTTTGTAGATGTACCACCTTTACCAGATGCTTCACCACGACCCAGACGCTTTGCTTTGTGTGTCGCGCCATTTGCGGGTCTTAATTCATGCAATTTCATTCTTGTAATTTTTACTCAACGGGGTTTTTTCCCCTCGCCTGATGATTAAATAATTATTTCGACTCCTCAACTGAAACCAGGTGGCTCACTTTACGAACCATACCCAGAACCTGGGGAGTTGCTTCAAGCTCCACAGTTGAGTGGAGTTTATTCAGACCCAGGGCAGACATTGTCTTTTTCTGACGGTCTGGTCTGTCTATTACACTTTTTACCTGGGTGATCTTAATCTTTTTCATAACAAAAAACCTATGGGTCTTTTTAATTAAATATATGATTCAGGTTTTCCTGGTAGTATTATCCGTTGAACACTTTCTTCAGGCCAATGCTTCTTTCTTTGGCAACGCTCACTGGTTCACGCAAAAGAGCGAGTGCCTTAAATGTAGCTTTCACCACATTGTGAGGATTTGCTGATCCTAAAGATTTAGCGAGTACGTCGGTAACACCTGCACTTTCCAAAACCGCACGCATACTTCCTCCTGCAATTACACCTGTACCGTGTGCAGCTGGTTTAATCAACACTTTGGCGGCACCTTCTTTCGCAAGCTGGTCATGCGGAATAGTTCCTTTCATAACCGGAACTTTAATCAGGTTCTTTTTTGCGTCTTCGATTCCTTTTGTAATTGCTTCCTGAACTTCTTTAGCTTTTCCCAATCCGTGTCCAACCACGCCATTTTCATTACCCACCACCACAAGAGCCGAGAAGCTGAATGCGCGTCCACCTTTGGTTGTTTTTACAACACGATTAATGGCAACAACTTTTTCTTTCAGCTCCAGGTCACCGGCTTTTACTTTGTTGAAATTGACTTTTGACATTATGCAATTTGTTATTTGTAAATATTGTAAGTAGCGATTGAAAAATTAGAATGACAATCCGCCTTCTCTGGCGCCTTCAGCAATTGCTTTAACGCGGCCATGATAGAGGTACCCACCACGATCAAACACACATGCCTTGATTCCGAGTTCGGAAGCTTTGCGTGCGATAGCCTTACCTACCAGCGAGCTGATTTCAACTTTCTTTGCTTTCTGCGCTTTGATATCCTTGTCTTTTGAAGATGCAGAAGCAAGTGTTTTGCCACTGGTATCATCAATCAATTGAACATATATATCAGAATTACTTCTGAATACTGATAATCTTGGCGTTGCTGGCGAACCAGATACTTTCTTACGAACTCCGTATCTGATCTTTTGCCTTCTGATAACTTTTGCGTCCATTTTGTTACCCTCCATCCGCTTATGCGGATTAAAAGATTGATAATTATATTTTCTATTTCTGTGCCGCAATGCGCGGCATTAAATTTATTTACCTGCTGCCTTACCTGCCTTACGACGTAATTGCTCGCCAGAGTATTTAACACCTTTACCCTTGTAAGGCTCTGGTTTACGAAGACTGCGCAATTTTGCAGCAACCTGGCCAATTAATTGTTTGTCGATTCCTTCCAGGCTGATTGTAGGATTTTGTCCTTTTTCCTGTGCAGTTACAACTTTAATTTCCTTTGGAACTTCGAAAATGATATTGTGAGAATATCCCAAAGAGAGATCCAGAAGATTTCCCTGGTTTGAAGCTTTAAAACCCACACCCACCAACTCAAGGTTTTTCTTGTAACCTTCTGTAACACCTTTTACCATGCTGGCAGTAAGTGCACGATATAAACCATGCAACGCACGATGACGAATCTGATCAGTAGGTCTTGTGAAAATCACTTCTCCTTCTTTCACTTCAACTGTAATATCACGATCTACAGATTGTTTCAATTCACCCTTTGCTCCTTTAACGATAACAGTGTTGTCGTTTGCAACAGTAACTGTTACTCCTGCAGGAATCTTCACGGGTTGTTTACCTATACGAGACATAATTAATTAATTAGTTTTTGAGTAATTCTTATATGCTTTCAAAATGGATGCTCTGTGTTCAGCGCCGTATAGAGCGCTTAATTGTCGGAGCCCCACAAATAATTATTAATAAACGTAGCACAATACTTCACCGCCCACATTCTGAGCTTTCGCCTGCTTGTCGGTCATCACACCTTTTGAAGTGCTGAGTATTGCAACACCCAATCCTGTTTTCACTCTTTTAAAAGTGACAGGCTTTGCATACTGGCGCAAGCCCGGACGGCTGATTCTCTCCAGTGACCTGATTGCAGGTTGTTTTGTTTGAGGATCATATTTCAAAGCGATCTTAATCACGCCCTGTTTATTATCTTCCTCAAACTTGTACTTCAAAATATAACCCTGATCGTACAGGATTTCTGTAATGCGTTTCTTCAGGTTTGATGCCGGAATTTCTACAATACGATGACCCGCCAATTGCGCATTACGAACTCTTGTTAAAAAATCTGCGATAGGATCAGTTACCATTTTATCTCTATTGATGAGTTAACTAAAATAATTCTTACTTGAAATCCGATCCGATGAAAATTAATTTCAGTTGGATCCGAATCCATTTTACCAGCTTGCTTTTTTCACACCCGGAATTTTTCCGTTGAGTGCCATGTCACGGAAAGCAATCCTGGAAATTCCGAAGTAGCGTATATATCCTCTCGGACGGCCACTAAGCTGACAACGATTCTTCAACCTTACAGGAGAAGCATTCTTTGGCAATTCATCCAGTGCTTTGTAATCACCTGCAGCTTTTAATGCAGCGCGCTTCTCAGCATACTGTGCCACTAAACGTTCTCTCTTTCTTTGTCTGGCTTTAATCGATTCTTTTGCCATTATGTTTTTTTTAGTATTTAGTACTTAGTACTGTGTACCAAGACTATTTTT
>PSRI01000196.1 GCA_003175935.1 Bacteroidota bacterium | reverse complement strand
GCGAAACTGGCAGACGCACTAGACTTAGGATCTAGCGCCGCAAGGCATGTGGGTTCGACCCCCTCCATCCGCACCAATTGGCCAGGCAATTGACAAATATCAATGCCCGGTTTAAAGGTTAAATTCTAATTATTTTATATGGCAACAGTTACGCGGGAAAATATTGGCTTGCTGAACGACAAGATAACTGTTACAGTGAGCAAAGAAGATTACCTGCCTTCTTTTGAAAAAGCTTTAAAGCACTATGCAAAAGCTGCGAATGTTCCCGGATTCCGCAAAGGCATGGTTCCTTCTGGCGTTATCAAAAAAATGCACGGTCCCGCTGTTTTCAGCGATGAAGTGCTCAGAAGCATTGAAAAAGGTCTTACAGATTATATGACCCAGGAAAAACTGGACATTTTTGCCCAGCCTCTTCCTTCTGCAGAAAATGATCCAAGGAAGCTGGACATGAATAACCCTGCAGAATACTCTTTCGCTTTTGAAGTGGGCCTGAAACCCGAATTCAAAATGCCGGATCTGGCAAAACTGAAACTCACTAAATATAATATTGAAGTGACCGACTCCATGATTGATGAGGAAGTAAAACGCCTTCAGTCAAGACTCGGTAAAATGACAGAACCAGAAACTGTTACTTCGGATGAGAATGTACTTAATATCAAGTTTGAAGAAACTGATAAAGATGGCAACCCGGTTGAAAATGGAATTGTAAAAGAGAATTCCTTACTGGTGAAATATTTTTCTGAATCAGTTCGCCCTGAATTGATGGGAAAGAAAAAAGATGACAGTGTAGTTGTACAATTGAAAAGCGGTTTTGAAGATAAAGAAAGAGAATGGCTCATTCATGATCTTGGATTGAATAAAGATGATGAATCTTCCGTTGAGAAATATTTCAAAGCAACAATTACTAAAGTTGGTCTCGTAGAGAACAGGGAACTCAATGAAGAATTCTTCAAAGAAGTTTACCCAAATAAAGAAATAAAAACAGAAGCTGAATTTAGAGAGCAGATCAAGTCTGAAATTGCCAATTACTGGGCGTCTCAGTCAAGAAATCACCTGCATCATGAATTGTATCATGCATTGCTTGATGGCACGCAGGTAGAATTTCCCGAATCGTTCCTGAAGCGTTGGCTACTCAACGGTGGAGAGAAACCAAAATCTCCTACTCAGGTAGAAGAAGAATTTCCCATTTTCAAAAATCAGTTGAAATGGACATTGATCAGCGATGATATTATTAAAGGAAACAATCTTGAAGTAAATCCCCAGGAACTTCGTGATTCTTTAAGAAGTCAGGTGATGAGCTATTTTGGATCAATGGGTGCTGATTCAAATTTGGATTGGCTGGATACTTATGTAGATAGAATGATGAAAGATGAACAGCAGGTCGAATCTGCATATCGAAGACTGATTACTGAAAAACTTTTCAATTGGGCAGAAACTCAGATTCAACCCAATGAAAAGTCTATCAGCGTGGAAGATTTTCAGAATTTGCAAAAGGAACACGAACATCACGCGCACTAGTTTGCAAGGGTTCGAAATATAAGATTTCAAAAAAACCAGCTTGGAAAGGCTGGTTTTTCTGTTTTATGTGCTATTTCGACAATTCCATTTTTAATTTTGATGCCCGGCAAATGGCATTTTGTCTGATTTTTTCTCTCGCATGGTATTTGGGTTTACAAATGCCTTAAATTGCCAGCAAAACTTAGAAATCATCATTCTATGAATATTGGAAAAGAATTTGAAAAGTTCGCGGTGAAGCACCAGGGTATTTCAAGTAATACACTTGATAGTTACACCAAACATCTAGTTACCAACCTCACACCTAATATTATTGAAGAACGTCCCATGAATATTGCTGTAATGGATGTTTACAGTCGACTCATGATGGACAGGATTATTTTTCTTGGATATCCTATTTCAGATGAAGTTGGAAATATTGTAACCGCTCAGTTATTGTTTTTAGATAGCACTGATCGCAGCCGGGATATACAGATGTATATTAACAGTCCGGGTGGATCTGTTTACGCTGGTCTTGGTGTTTACGACACGATGCAATATTTAAGTGCAGATATCGCTACGATTTGTACGGGTATCGCAGCCAGCATGGCCGCAGTTCTTATGTGCGCCGGTGCGAAGGGAAAACGTACCGCACTTAAACATTCCAGGATCATGATGCACCAGCCAAGTGCAGGAGCAGGCGGACAGGCCAGCGATATTTTGATCACGGTAAACGAAGTGAAAAAGTTGAAGAAAGAATTATATGACGTGATCGCTTATCATAGTGGACAACCGGCAGACAAAATCGCGGCTGATTTTGATCGCGACTTTTGGATGACGGCTCAGGAATCTAAAGATTATGGATTGGTTGATGAAGTATTACTTACTAATCCCAAAAAACAAAAGAGCTAATAGCTTGGCAGAAATTTAAATTCAATAATCTTCTAATACCCAGGTTAAATATGAGATATATAAATAAGTTCAAAGGTTTCAGGATGGACGACGAAGATGTGCCCAATGAATTGCCCGAAATACCAATGGAAAAAATGGTTAGTGGATGGCAATTCGATAAAAAGTTTATTGAGCAGAGGAAGGTTTTTTTATGGGGCGTTGTAGATGATAAGAGTGCAAAAGATATTACTTCAAGATTACTTTATTTGGATGCTTTGGATTCAGGTAAAGAGATCACATTTTACATTAATAGTCCCGGCGGAATTGTAACCAGTGGAATGGTGATGTATGATACTATGCAGATGATCAAATCTCCTGTTGCTACGGTTTGTATGGGAATGGCTGCATCGATGGGTTCCATACTCTTAAGTGGTGGTAAAAAAGGGAAGCGTTATATTTTTCCTCATGGAGAAGTAATGATCCATCAGCCAAGTGGCGGTGGCCAGGGAACCTCGGCCGATCTTGAAATTATGGCAGAGCAGGTAATGAAGACTAAAGAGCTTGGTGCCAGGATTCTTGCAGAAAATTGCGGTCAGCCATTTGAAAAAGTCATGAAAGATTTCGATCGTGATTACTGGATGGATGCCAAAGAGTCTGTTGCTTATGGCATCGTTGATAAGGTAATTGATAAACTTTAGGTAAAAAATTAATAGATAGTAACCAGCCGCTTGTTAAAAGCGGCTTTTTAAGCAGCACTCCGGCCATCAAATTGTCATTAATACTGGTATTTCTGCGAAAAGTTTCGGATTTTTGTAAATCAGTACTACCTATCCTTGTTAAATCAAATAAAACCAGTACCTGCATTAACTCAATGAATATTCACTATTGACGAATTAATTATGGCGAAATCAACTTTGCATTGCTCTTTTTGCGGCCGAAGCAGGGATGAAGTAAAAATTCTCATAGCGGGACAGGAAGGTCATATCTGTGAGAATTGCGTTGAACATGCTCGTGAAATAATTGAGCAGGAATTAATGTTGAAGCATGATTCCACAAATTCCCAATTTAAACTCACAGTTAAGAAACCAATCGAGGTAAAAAAATTCCTTGATGAATATGTCATTGGTCAGGACGACGCGAAAAAAGTTTTGGCTGTTGCAGTATACAATCACTATAAGCGTCTTCAATATAAAGGTGGAGAGAATGAAGTAGAAATTGAGAAGAGCAATATCATTATGGTTGGTGAAACAGGAACGGGTAAAACACTTCTTGCGAAAACCATCGCCAGAATGCTGAATGTTCCATTTGCTATTGTTGATGCAACAGTATTCACAGAAGCCGGTTATGTGGGAGAAGACGTTGAAAGTATTCTTACCAGGCTTTTGCAGGTTTGTAATTATGATGTGGCAGCAGCTGAAAGAGGAATTGTTTATATTGATGAGATTGACAAAATTGCCCGGAAAGGCGATAATCCTTCCATTACGCGCGATGTAAGTGGTGAAGGTGTGCAGCAGGGTTTACTTAAACTGCTGGAAGGGACGGAGGTGCTAGTGCCCCCTCAGGGCGGAAGAAAGCATCCCGAACAAAAATTGATAAAAATCAACACACAGAATATTCTCTTTATTTGCGGTGGAGCATTTGATGGAATTGGAAAAATTATCGCGCGACGGGTTAATACAAATGCCATTGGATTTAATGTGAACAGCGAGCAGCAGGAATACATGAAGAAGAACCTGTTGCAATACATCAATGCCCAGGATCTCAAATCTTTTGGTTTGATTCCGGAATTGTTAGGAAGATTGCCTGTTGTAACTTATCTCAATCCTCTGGATGCAGAAACTTTGAGAGCAATTCTTACAGAACCTAAGAATGCATTAATCAAACAATACCATCGCCTCTTCGAACTGGAGGGAATCAAATTAAAAATTGACTCTGAAGTCCTCGATTTTCTCGTAGGAAAAGCAATTGAATATAAATTAGGCGCAAGAGGGCTGAGAAGTATTTGCGAAAGTATTCTTACCGATGCTATGTTTGAATTGCCTTCGTCGAGCCAAAAGCAGTTCCATGTTACTTTGGATTATGCGCAACATAAATTCGACAAGAGTAAGATGAGTTTGCTAAAGGTTGCTTAGTCATTTGCCAGTCTGCAAAAAAATAATACAACAATGCCGGTAAATAAAACCGGCATTTGTTTTTTCGTGGTAACTTCATAGTACTAACTTATAATTCTACAATCATGCAGGAGCTTATTGATCAATTGAAGTCGGAAGTTGGCCTCACCCAGGAACAGGCGGTAAAGGCAATTATGTTGATGAAAGAATTTGCCAAGGATAAGTTCCCATTATTTTCCGGGGCCATTGAAAAAGTTTTTACGAAGTATGCGCCAAAAGATGGTGAAGACTTTTTAGATTAAAAAATAAGCCCCGTTTATAGCGGGGCCCCTGTTTTCTCATGGCGCGGCATGTCATCGTTTTGTTTTAACCTTGTAATACCTCTCTGGCTATTACAATCTTTTGAATTTCGCTAGTGCCTTCACCTATTGTGCACAGCTTACTATCTCTATAATATTTTTCTACCGGAAAATCTTTCGTATAACCATAGCCGCCGAAAATTTGGACCGCATCAGTGGCTACTTTAACTGCAACTTCACTCGCATAATATTTGGCCATTGCCGCCTCTTTAGTCATTGCCATTCCTCTCGTTTTTTTATCAGCCGCCAACAGGGTCAGCAATTCAGCTGCATTGATTTCGGTGATCATATCGGCGAGCTTAAATGATATTCCCTGGAAATTAGCGATGGGCTGATCGAACTGATACCTTTCTTTTGAATACTGGAGAGCAGCATCATACGCACCTTTTGCAATACCTACGGAAAGCGCTGCAATGCTGATTCTACCTCCGTCCAAAACTTTTAAAGATTGTTTAAATCCTTCACCCACATTTCCCAACCTGTTTTCATCCGGTATTCTGCAATTGTCGAAAATCATTTCTGCTGTTTCACTTGCACGCATTCCCAATTTATTTTCTTTCTTGCCGCCACTGAACCCCGGCGTTCCTCTTTCAACAACAAATGCCGTCGCATTATTCTTTGCTCTCGGTTCACCGGTGCGGGCTATTACAACAGCAACATCTCCCGATTTTCCATGAGTTATCCAGCATTTGGTGCCATTGATTATCCAGTCTTTTCCTTCTTTCACTGCAGTCGTTTTCATGTTCCCCGCATCACTGCCCGTATTCGCTTCCGTTAGTCCCCATGCACCAATCCACTCTGCGGTTGCAAGCTTCGACAAATATTTTTGTTTTTGAGCTTCATTGCCAAATGCAAGAATATGGCCGGAGCAAAGGGAATTATGAGCTGCAAGACTCAACCCAATCGATCCGCACACACGCGCGATTTCCTGGATTACCGTCACATATTCCACATAACCCAATCCGGATCCACCATATTTTTCGGGAACCAACACACCCATCAATCCCAGTTTTCCCATTTCACGAAAGACCTCTATTGGAAATTCCTGGCTTTCGTCCCATTGCATCACGTAGGGCTTTATGTGTTGTACTGCGAAGTCTCTCGCTACCTGCCCTACCTGCTGAGTAACCTCTTCATTTTGAAAATCCATCTGCTTTTTTGTCCTTATAACGATGCAATATAAAAACTATTTCCCATTTACTAACAAGCGTTAGTATAAATATAATCAACAATACCGAAATCCAAATTTTTTATGGA
>PSRI01000122.1 GCA_003175935.1 Bacteroidota bacterium | reverse complement strand
ATCAATGTTTCTTTCACCTCAGAAAGTGACTGGCGAATATTTTTTGTGTTATCAATAAGAACGTGAAATTCTACGTCCGACTTATTTGATTTTTCAATAGCGGCGAGCCGCTTATCAAATTCGTTTGCAATTTCAATATTATTTGCGCCTGGTTGTGGTATAATGGCGAGACCAACTGCATTTACACCATTATATTTCCAGCTTTGTTCCAGAACTTCCGGTCCCAATTCAACTTTAGCAACATCACCAAGCCTCACAATGCCGGAAGAATCTTCTCTGATGATCAGGTCGCGAAACTGTTTGTCGGAACTCAGCCGGCTATAAGTTCGGATCGTAAGCTCGGTATTGTTTCCATAAATTTTTCCTGGAGGAAGCTCAATATTTTCATTATTAAGCGAAGTGCGGATATCAGTAAATGCCACACCATATGCATTCATCTTGTCTGGATTTAGCCAGAGGCGCATGGCATATCTCTTTTGACCGAAAATATTTACAGAGCTAACATCATTGATGGTTTGAAACTGTTGTTGCAATACGTTTTCTGCATAATCACTCAATTCAAGTAAACTCTTGGTTCTACTCTGCACTGCAAGTATGAGAATAAAATCGCTATTGGCGTCTGCCTTACTTACTACCGGTGGAGCATCAATATCCTGAGGAAGATTTCGCGCTGCCTGTCCAACTTTATCCCTTACATCACTTGCCGCTGCTTCAAGGTCCACACCTAAATTGAATTCAACGGTAATCTGGCTGCTCCCTATTGAACTTGAAGAAGAAATTGTTCTGATGCCAGGAATACCATTGATTTGTTTTTCGAGTGGCTCTGTAATCTGACTTTCGATGATATCCGGGTTTGCACCTGTATAACTCGTACTTACGGTAATGATTGGGGGATCAATTGCCGGGTAATCACGAACCGCAAGAAAAGTATAGCCAACCACACCGAACAAAATAATCATCAGGTTCATCACTGTCGCCAGTACCGGTCTCTTCAGGGAAAGTTCTGAAATGTTCATAGATAGAAATATCTGGTCAGATTTATCCTGACATTATTTTATTTGTCGCTACTCAATTGCTCAAGCGTTTTTACACTTCTGATCTTTAGGGGGTTTTTAGGTCGGGCAAATAATACCCCGGTTACAACGACTGTGTCACCCACATTAACACCTTTGGTTATCTCAACATTGTTGGCGCTTCTCTGGCCCGTTTCAACATTTACAAAAACGGCTTTGCCAGATTTTACAAGTATGATCTGGTTGTTTTTGTCATCAGGTATAAGAGAATTACTTGGGACCATGACGGCTTTTGTGCTTTCATCAGCTGGAATATAAACTTTTACAAAAGCTCCCGGATTATCTTTACCTCCCTGCAGAAGTGCTCTTACTTTTAAATTTCTGGATGTTTGTATAACCTGAGTTTCGATGGCAGAGATCACGGCTTTAACTCTCGTTTGTTTTAGTGCATCTGTCTCTACCTCTACGATGCCACCTTTTTTGATAAGGTTGCTGTATTGTTCGGGGATTGTAAAATCAATTTTGAGTTTGTCTGTGGTTTGCAGCGTTGCAATTGGTGTAATTGCGGTCACATACGCTCCCATGCTGACCTGCCTCAATCCAATAACCCCATCAAACGGTGCGCGAATCTCAGTCTTATCAATTAACGCCTGCGTATAAATAATATCGGCTCTTATTCCGTTGAGCTGGTTCAGTGCTGCATCGTAATCTGCCTGATTGACTCCATTTACCGCCAGTAATTTTCTTAGTCTTTCTTCTGTTTTTTGTGCGAGATCCAACTGCACTTTTGATTTCGCCAGTTGCGCCTGCAAATCCGCGTCATTGATGCGAACGAGCAAAGTGCCTTTAGCAACCCGAGTGCCCTCTGGAATATAGAGATATGTTATTCGACCGGTGGCTTCAGGATGAAGCTCCACAGATTCGTTGGCCACCACAGTACCATTGGCCTCAATAGTATTATCTATCTTATGAGTAGCAGCAACCATTACATCTACAACCGTGGGAGCATTTGGTGCTTTGGCGGGAGGGTCTTTTTTGCCATTGCAGGAATATTGAATAAACACCAAAAAGATTGGGACCGAAAGTTTCAAACCTTTCCATAAAATTGGGCTCACCGGTCTTCGCATAGTTTTTTTATTACTGTCGCTGCCTTTTGGACTGACCCCGAAAAAACGAAGAGTCCAACAAAAAAAACGTAAACTCTACGTAATCATACCATTCCCGGGGTACTTAACAATTGATTAAAGAATTAATTTTCTATAAACGAGAGCTATTCAATCAAAAAAATTCTCCGATAAGCTCCTGCATTTGGGAACGGTACAATTCGACGTATTGTAGTACCGATTTCTTGCGGTATTGCATAATCCATCTTGGGTGGGGTAAGGGCAGAATTCTTTCAAAAAAATGATGCTTTTCATTGATGGCTGAAAAAAATTTAAAATTTGTTCCTTCGCCGAGGCAGATACAGGTCTCAACCGATGTTATAAGTTCCTTCTGTTTTTTAAAGCATTCGATAATAAAGGGCTCGACCGACTCAAATAATTTTTTTTCATCATAATAATTCATGTTTTTACCGCTACTGGTAAATCCCAATGGGCAAACCGCACTGATGAAAAAGTTTGAGTAAAACTTAGCCGGACCACCTAATGAGTCGATAAATTCATAAACAAAATCAGCCGAAAGTTCCCTCACCTTCTTATAATCATTTTGTATGCCACATTGATCCTGTAGTTTAACGGGATCAGTAAATGGAACACCCGTAATGCCCCCACCGAACCTACCGGGATTAATGCCAAAAATCATGATCCTTGGATGATGGTCTGAGTAGAATTTGCGATAAAATTTTTTTGTGAGATCAAAGGCTTCCTGATCAAGAAATGGATTCATCACTTCAATACCAGGAGGTAATTTCAAATTCGGCTTTAATCCTTTGAGGAATTCAATAATTGCATCTGACTGGTTTTGGGGAGAATTCATATGAGTGTAGCCTGACTAAAAAAATTAAGCTCCCTGCTGAAATCAATATAGGGATATTGTTCACCCAGCTTTTTTACTCTTTCAAGTTGGAGTTTGATAAAGTATTGATGTGCTTCAGAATCGGGAAAGAAGGCCTTATGGTTGATAGCATTATTGATTTTGTCCATCTCGTCCATAAATGCGTTAAGGGAATCATTTAGACATGTTGCCGAGAATTTTTCCCACACATATTCAGTGGCCAAATAATTAGGATGTACCATGTCCTCTGCATAAAACCGATAATCCCTCAGGTCATCTATTACCAGTTCATAAGCAGGGAAATAATAAGTACCGCTGAATTTTGAACATAGATGCTGGACAGAATAAATTAATGCAGATTTGCTCCAGTTATTTTCGATCAGGCCATCACGTAAATGTCTAACCGGACTAATCGTGAAAATAATTTTAGTTCCGGGTTTGAAAAACCGGATGCGGTGAATGAGATTGTCCAGGTTTGAAATAATTTCTTCAATTGTGGAAAGTTTTTTTGAAAAATGAGTGGAAGGCATTTTGTGGCAATTGGCAACACTGCTACCATCTTTAAGCTGATAAACAAAAGCAGAACCAAGTGTAATCAAAATCCAATCAGCTTTTTTAATGAAATCATGGGCAGATTCCTGTGATTGATTGATGCGATCCAAAACTTCAGATGAATTCATTCCCGAAAATCTGCTGTGATGATCCCAACTGCTCCAGATTTCATTGTGGAGAAAAAGTTCCTCGCTGGTAAAATGCTTTCTTTCAATATAAGAAATGATTGCTTTCGAAATGCTGAAAGGATTAAACAGGATACCATTAGGATTCTCAAGCACATCAAATTTATATTTCTTTAACCTGGAACCTATATGTTCGGTAAAGCAGGAGCCAATCAAAAGTATTTTGTCCTGATGATTAATTTTTTCCGATAAATTTTTCGGTTCCAGCTCTAACCTGAATTCCATAATCAAAAATTCATTTTTCAAAAATTTCCGATGCAATCTGCGATGCTTCAAGTATTGCCTCCATGTCGATACCTCTTAATAAATTTTTGCCAGTAAAATATGAAACAAGTAATTCTGTATTCATATTTCCCACCAGGTCATCATTGGCCATTGGACATCCCCCATATCCTTTTAAAGCGCCATCAAACCTGGCACATCCTGCTTCAAGGGCCGCGTCAATTTTCTCCTTCCAGTTATTGGGTGATGAATGAAGATGAACGCCAATTTCTAAATTTGAAAATTCCTTAATAGCATAAGATGTGATCGCATAAACCTGTTCCGCACTTGCAACACCAACTGTATCCGCGAGTGAAAAAATGCCGATACCCAATTTTGACAACTTACTAATCCACTCGAAAACAATTTTTTCATTGTAAGGATCACCGTATGGATTTCCAAATCCCATTGAGATATAAACTACAAGGGTTTTGCCTTTCTTTATACAAAGTTCCTGGATTTCCCGCACCCTTTCGAATGAAGTTGCTATATCACTGTTCGTGTTTCTTTGTTGGAAAGTTTGCGAAATAGAGAATGGAAATCCCAGGTACGCAATCTTATCAAATTGCAAGGCTTCTTCCGCTCCTCTCAGGTTTGCAATTATGGCGAGAAGTTTTGAATTTGAATTTTTTGTCTCGACACCGGATACGACTTCCTTTGTGTCCGCCATTTGAGGTATCAATTTGGGAGATACAAAGGATCCAAAGTCTATTGTATCAAATCCAACTTTAAGCAATGCCTGTAAGTACCTGATCTTATCCTCCGTTGAAATCATATGCTTCCAACCCTGCATGGCATCTCTTGGGCACTCAATTATTTTTATGGGATCTTTTGATTGCATGAAGCATGCAATTTAGGAATTGTCAGAATTCTCCGTGAATTCAGATTTTAGAGAGGGTTTTATATTGATTGGTTCTGTAAGCCTCAATTCGTTCTCTAATTAAATTAAAAAACCTGGTTCTTTCTCGCTCTCCGACTACACTAATGAGCATTGATTTTTTAATAATATTCTGAATAAAGCCATAGGAATATTCGCAAAACCTTTTGTCATTTGTCATCAGGAAATGAACAATATTATGGTTGATAAAACAAACTTTAGAATCATTTAAAGTAGCGAGAATACTATTATCCCCAACAACAAAATCATTCACAAACATTTTTAGTTCCGCAGATTTGGCAGTAGGTTTCTTTCCCGGAAGAAATTTTTTACCAAGTTCTGCCTGCGCCTCCATATGATCGATCATTTCATGCATTTGCCTGTAAAGAATTTTCAAATGCTCTTCGTTAGCTATTAACCCGGAATCTTTATAGTATTCCAGTTGCCGGAGTGTGGTCATAATGTTCTCCACGTTCATTATTTCAGTGGTCGGTATTTCTGTATATAATTCGGCAATTTTTAGTCCGATCCCGACCATCTCTGAGGACAAATTATCCTGGGTAAATTTTGCATTTACTCCGGTACCTAAATTTAATAGCGTCTTCATCCACGCAAAGTTTTTGAAGGCTGAAATGCCAGGAAACATGAAATATATAAAACCAGGCAGGTCTTTGGTGAAATAAAACAATTCCTTTTTTTCAAAAGAATGAAGGAATTGAACATTTGAAAGAAACCCTTTCAAATGCTCTTCGTAAGTAAATTGCGGGGATGATCCAAATTTGCCTGCAAAAATGGTGGTGTCGGTATTCAGGTTGAGCAGCTGATCGACAGAAATGCGATACTTGCCGCAGAGCTTTTTAATTTCTTCAAACGAAAGCATTTTTTCGCCTCTAATTCTTCTGTAGGCGCTATCGTTACTAATCTCCAGCAGTTCGGCAATTTCATCCACAAATGAAAGATGGGGTGGAATATTGGATTTTAAATGCTGGAAGAACTGAAGTTGCATTTCATTTTGTTCCATACTTAACAGGGTTTGGGAGTTATGCCTGGTCGGGGGCAATATGTAGACTAAATTTGCAACCTCGATAAAAGTAACCTCTTTTTGTTAAAGTGCAAATGGTCTATCCATTCCAGATTTACAACGATTTATGGTAACGAGAAGTCTATAATTCAGATAGAGATCAGGATTCCTATAAAATTGGTTAACTTTTACACATTCCGGTAATTATTTACGATATTGATGTTGATTTATGTTAAGGATGGAAATGAATACCGGTCAAACGGACCTCTTTGGCAAATTCATTTCCACATATGTAACGATTGCTATGATTAGGACGTTATTAAGTATGTAGAATATCCCGATTCTAAACCTGGAGTATTTAAAAATCGCACAAGTCGTTACATTCAATGTTCGGATTAATTTATATACCAATTGTATTATGGTCTTCGATCATTGGATTGTTCTACCATCCAAAAGCTACGGTAGTACAACTCAATTACGACATAGAACGAAATGGAAAAGTCGTTGGTAAACTCACTTCTATCAAATCTACTAATCAGCAAACTGAAGAATACGTAACGGAATCTGACGTGAAGATTGATATTTTATTCAGCATCCAGGTTTACACAAAAGTTCAGGGGACATTTAATAACGGCGTTTTATCAGAAGGAAATATTCTTAGAAAAGTAAATGGAAAGGATAAAGCCAATGCACATATCATTTGGTCAAACGACAAATACCTGATTAAAGAACCACACGAAACTGGCTCTTTCAAATTCAAGATTTATTATACTACTGCTTGTCTGATGCATGAAGAGCCAACCGGATTACAACACATCTTCTCGGAAAACTTCAAACAATTTATTAATGTAAAGCAACTGGGCCCACATAAATATGTTTTACAACTTCCGGATGGCAATGAAAACATCTATACGTACGTGAACGGCAAATGCGCAGAAGCCGTTGTAAAAACAACTTTCGCTACGGTCTATATCAAACTTAAAAAATAGCTCATTATCTCCAGCAACACTACTTCCCGATTTTCAATTCAATTGTGATAGATTTGTCTAAAAGCTCAGCATGGCAATATTAATAACAGGATCTACCGGGTATATAGGTTCTAAACTCACAGCAAAGCTCGCTAAGCAGGGGGAAATCATCCATCTGCTTTGTCGAAGCACTCCCACTCTTCCCGAATTTAAGCACGAAAACATAAAAATATTTAAGGGAGATATTACTGATCCTGTATCGATCGCTGCTTCATTGAATGGAGTTGACAGAATATATCATCTTGCTGCTTATGCCCGGCTTTGGGCCAAAAATTCATCAACATTCAGCACCATCAATATCCAGGGAACAAAAAATGTATTGTCCGAAGCAAAAAAAGCCGGAGTAAAAAAAATTGTTTATACTTCTACGGCAGGTGTTATTGGTCCGTCAAAGGACAAACCAATGACCGAAAAAGATCCCCGCATTACCGGCTTTTTTAACTTATATGAATCTACAAAAAGTGAAGCTGAGCAGGTCGCGCTTAGTTATGCCAGTGAGGGAATGGATATTTCAATTTTAAATCCATCGAGAATATACGGGCCGGGCTTTGATACCGGTAGTAATCCTGTCACCAAAATTGTAGAATTATACCTAAAAGGCAAATGGAAAGTGATTCCCGGTAGTGGAAAAGACATCGGCTCATACTGCTTTATTGATGATGTTGTTGATGGGCATATTGCAGCAATGGACAAGGGACGCAGAGGCGAACGCTATATTTTCGGAGGTGTAAATGCCAGCTTTAATGAATTGATGGCACTCATCACTAAATATTCAGGCATTGAAAAAAAATTGAGACATATTCCTTTTCCGATTCTCGGCGGTATGGCCCAGGTAATGCTACTCATGGCCAAACTCACGGGAAAGCCGCCCATGATTACACCAGACTGGGTAAGAAAATATTATTACGATTGGGCACTGGACAGCAGCAAAGCAGTGAATGAGCTGGGCTACCGTATTCGCCCACTCGAAGAAGGAATAAAAGAAACTGTGGAATGGGTCAAACAAAACAGGCTATGAGCCCTACTCCATTTGCTATAGTTACAGGAGCAGGTTCAGGAATTGGATATGCATTTGCCAAAGAACTGGCCCGAAGAAAAATCAACTTGGTACTGGTTTCACTCCCTAACGAAAATCTGCAGGCCAAATCTGAATCATTTCGCAGAGAGTTTGGAATACAAGCGATCTATTTTGAAGCTGATCTTTCAGATGAAGACCAAATTAAAAATTTTCATCAGTTTGTGGTTGATAGGGGAATTTCAATCGGTTACTTAATTAATAACGCCGGTATCGGTTCAGTGGGTGCTTTTGATTCTTTCAGCCCAGAATTTTACAGCCGACAAATTCGGGTGAACAATGTCGCGCCAGTTTTAATAACCCGGTACTTTTTACCTATTCTAAAACAATGTAATTCAGGCTATATTTTGTATGTAAGTAGTCTGGGAAGTTTTTTTAATATACCCAATAAAGAAGTATATTGCGCCAGTAAGAATTTCCTATATTCATTTGCAACTTCGCTACGCGATAGTTTAAGAGATTCAGAAATTAGTGTCAGCGTCGTTTGCCCCGGCCCGGTAGATACCAACGAAAGGCTTATAAAAGCCCACAAATCCATGAAAGGGCTTGCCAGGAAAGCGGTAATGAGTCCTGATGAAGTGGCTTCTTTTACCATTCGAACCTGGTTAAACAGGCAAAAATTAATCGTACCCGGTAGACTCAATCGAATGTCCCTACTGTTAAACCGTTTGCTTCCCCATCCTGTTAAACGATTCATGTTCCAAAAGGAAATGAAAAGACAGGCTGCCCTTGCCAGCGAAAATGGATAAACAATTTGAACGGAACATACAATTAATTTGGAAAGAAAACAGACGCATGTATGAGTACTGCCAACACACTTAAGAAACCACAGTATTTAAAAGAACCAGAAAAAGACTTTTTCCCAAGGCTCAGACAAATCGTAAATGAATCTGTAGGGAAAAGCGAAAAGAATGTTTACCTGGAAACAGGTATTAAGGTTACGTTTTTATTCATAGCCTATTTTGGATTGTATACATTGATCCTTGTAAAAGGAAACAGCCTTGCGTGGTTATTCCCATGTTATATTCTATTGGCTGCAACAACCATCATGATCTTCCTGAATGTTGTTCATGATGCTGCTCATAATGCACTTTTCAGAAGTAAATTTCTAAATGAATCTGCGCAATATGCACTGGAGCTTTTCGGAACAAACAGTTATATCTGGAGAATCCGTCACGTTCGTTTGCATCACGCTTTCCCTAATATTCCAACTTGGGATTGCGACATCGAACAAAGCGACCTCGTAAAAATTTTTCCCGATTCCAAAACTTTCTGGTACACAAAGTATCAGCACATCTATCTGCCGATACTGTACTTCACATATACCCTGAACTGGCTTTTTATCAGGGATTTCAGGGATTTTTTTGCAAAAGATCGTATCGTTAGAAAAGCGGTTAAGATTCCTACAAGGGAATTTGTGAAACTTTTCGCAACGAAAATATTTTATGTATTCTATCTGGTGGTGATTCCTATACTGGTGCTGAATATCGCCTGGTATTGGGTCTTGCTTGCGTTTTTATCAATGCATATTGTTGCCAGTGGAATGGGTCTTGTAGCATTGCTTTCCACACATGCAGGCGAAAATGCAGTATGGACTTATCCCGATCAGGAAGGAAAGGTGGATCAAACATGGGCATATCATCAAATGATATCCACTAATGATTTTGCTCCCGACAATGCCCTCATTAATTTCACTTACGGATGCTTTAACCACCATATTGCACATCACCTGTTTCCTTCGCTTAGTCACGCCTATTATCCGCAAATAACCAGGATCATCCAAAAATTTGCGAGTGAAAATAATTTGCCGTACAGATGTTTCACTGCAAAGGAAGCCATCACATCTCATTTTAAGTTGCTTCGCAATAACGCTTATGTAGAAAACATTTTCGAGGAAACCATGTAAGATTTCCCCGATTGAATTTTAAAAAGCCTATGGATTCCATGGGCTTTTAATTTGCCTTAACCATGAGAAAAGCTACAGGTTTCAATGCTTACCCGGAATTGAAATTCTATGTTTTCGCAATATTCCTGTTGCATGTTTCCTGCGCCACCCAAATTCAAGCTCAAACTTCGATTAATCTCCATCAGCCCGACTCATTAGAAAAAACGGTTGCCGGAATTGATTCCGCATCCAGATCAAATGATTTCGTAGCACGCACTTATTCAAGAGTCAATGTTTTTGTTTTTTCAAAGCACAACAAGTTTAATCTCGCCAATTTCTCTATTAAAATTAGCGCTGAATTTACAGAACTGCTTAAGAAGAAAAAATTCCGAATCGTAGTCATTCATTCAACCCGCGAGTTACCATCAGCTATCAATAAAGTATTGGATTCATCCCGACAAAGAATTGGAACTCTTTGGTTCGATTCACATGGACTTTATAAAGGAGGACAATCATTGTTTGAGACAGGAAACGATACCTTTTATTGCAAAAATATTTTTGATACGACTCACACCAGGTACCTGTACCAGGTTGCGAGGTTTTGCGATCAGTATTCAAATGTCGCGATTGGTTCTTGTTATGGAGGTGCTACTTACACCAGGCCCGGAAACAAGTATCTTCAGCCAAGTGAAATGAAAGGAGATTCTCTAATGATTGGAATGGGAAATATATTCAAACATTCAACAATTTATGGAAGCGAAAGCTGGGTAATGAATAAGCCATTTCTATTTGGCAGAAAATGGGGACTTGCCGGCTACCCTCTGGAAGGTAAAATTCGGGATGAATTATATAGACCTGTTTGGGAACATCTGGGAGTTTGGAAAGTTTATAATCCTCAAACCAAAGAATTGAAAGAAATTAATACCATTTATTTGACTTCCACTGGAGACATCAGGATAAACGAAATAACTTACCAGGAAACTCCGAAGGGAAGCCGAAAAATGAAAAAACATCTCGAAAAACTAAAGCCTGATGTATATCGGATTAAATACAAATAGTTTAAGCCTTCATCATCCTTTGCTTCATGGCTTCATATAATATAATGCCCGTTGCAACTGAAACATTGAAAGAATCAAACTTGCCTTCCATTGGAATGGTGAAAATCTCATCTGATGATTTTCTCAAAAAAGATTGCACTCCATGCTCTTCACTTCCCATGACAATACAGGATGGAATTGTAAAGTCAATATCAAAAAGTTTACTGGAGGCTTTCATTTCCGAAGAAAATACTTTTATGCCGTTTAGATGAAGAGTGTCTACGGCATGGGCCAGACTGGTTACCCTGCTCACATAAATTTTTTCCAGGGCACCGGCGGATGTTTTCATTGCTTCTTCGTTCAAAGCACCTACACCTTTATCAGGAATGATAATCCCCTGCGCTCCACAACATACAGCTGTCCTGGCAATGGCCCCGATATTTCTCACGTCAGTAATTCCATCTAGAATCAGGAGTAACGGCGCTCTGCCACTGGCAACTACTAAATCAATCATCTGCTGCAAATCGATATAAGAAATAATTGCAGCAATAGCTATACATCCCTGGTGATTACTACGCGTTAACCCATTTAATTTTTCGATGGGCACCAGCTGAATTGGAATATGTCGTTCGCTTGCAAGATCCCTCACTTTTTGAATAATATCTCCCCCAGCCCCTTTTTGCAAATAAATTTTATCAATTGCTCTTCCTCCGGATAACGCTTCAATCAGCGGCTGCCTTCCTATGATCAGTGATGATTGTTTCAATTTCTAAAATTGCTCTCCTTGAAGCATCATTAGTTTAATTTGCAAAATCGCTGCAACACTCATGGCATCTCTTATCTCTCCCCTTTGCACCATTTCGTATGCATGTTCAAAATTTATTTTCTTAACTTTTAATTCTTCGGTTTCTTCGGGAGCCGCTTCATGTTGCGCCAAATCCCGGGCAAGAAAAATAATCGCAGATTCGTCACTCACGGAATTCGAAAGATCCATTTCAATGAGCACTTTCCATTGCTTTGCTTTGAGTCCCGTTTCTTCGAGCAATTCCCTCTTCGCACATTCCAGTGGATCTTCGTTATCAGGTTTCCCTCCTTCCGGAATTTCCCAACTGTATTGATCAAGTGGAAAACGATATTGTCCCACGAGAAAAATATTGAACTCATCATCAAGCGGCACTACACCTATTGCCTGATTTTTATAGTGCACTTTTCCATAAACCCCAGGATGCCCCGAAGGATTTATGACACTAAACTCTGTCACTTCTATCCAATTGTTATCATATACTTTTTTGGATCCTAAAATGGTCCATGGATTTTCAAAATCAGACATATCCCGAAAATAAAAAACCTCCTCCGCATAGGAGAAGGTTTCTGCATCTATTATCTCAAATTATTTCAAACCGAATGCTTTTTTCACTTCTTTAACCATATCCAGCTTTTCCCAGGTGAAAAGTTCAACCTTTACTTTTTTCACTTTTCCTTCCGGAGAAGTAAATTCTTTAGTAATTGTTTCTGGTTTCCTTCCCATATGTCCATATGCAGCAGTCTCGCTGTAAATCGGATTTCTAAGTTTCAGTCTCTTTTCAATGAAGTAAGGACGCATATCGAAAAGCTCTTCAACTTTTCTGCTAATCTCCCCGTCTGAAAGATCAACTTTGGCGGTCCCGAAAGTCTTCACATTGATACTTGTCGGTTGAGCCACACCGATAGCATATGATACCTGCACTAAAATCTCATCAGCCACACCTGCGGCCACCAGGTTCTTTGCTATATGCCTGGTTGCATAGGCAGCAGAACGATCCACTTTGGAAGGATCTTTACCGCTGAATGCACCTCCACCGTGTGCTCCTTTTCCCCCATAAGTATCCACAATAATTTTTCTTCCGGTTACACCAGTATCACCATGCGGTCCACCAATCACAAATTTTCCGGTAGGATTAATATGGTACTTTATTTTACCGTTGAAAAGATGAGCGTATTTTTTGTATTTCGCTTTTACTCTTGGTATAAGAATATTGACGATATCTTTTTTAATCTTCTCCTGCATTTTCTCTTCAGTTCCGAAATCATCGTGCTGAGTTGAGACAACTATTGTATCAATGCGGATAGGTTTGTTATTATCGTCGTACTCAAGTGTCACCTGGCTCTTTGCATCTGGACGTAAATATTTGATCTCTTTATTTTCCCTGCGCATTGCAGCCAATTCAATCAATATTTTGTGGGCCAGATCCAGTGCCAGCGGCATAAAGTCTTCCGTTTCGCTGGTGGCATATCCAAACATCATACCCTGGTCACCTGCTCCCTGATCTTCCCTTTTCTTCTTGTCAACACCCTGGTTAATATCTGAAGATTGTTCATGAATGGCAGATAGAATACCGCAGGAATTTGCTTCAAACATGTACTCACTTTTGATATACCCGATCTTGCGAATCACATCACGCGCAATTTCCTGAACATCCAGGTATGCTCTTGATTTTACCTCACCTGCAAGTACCACCTGCCCTGTAGTCACAAGCGTTTCGCAGGCAACTTTACTTTCAGGATCAAAAGCCAAAAAATTGTCAATAAGAGCGTCAGAAATCTGATCAGCTATTTTATCAGGATGTCCTTCCGAAACACTTTCTGAAGTAAATAAATACGGCATTTTTAGAGTATTGTTGAATTCTAAGGTTAATAAAATTGAATCGCAAATTGGCTATTAGGATCAAATTGAAATTCGCCGCAAAGATAAGGGGGAGCGCTAAATTTTGGAATATATTATATGAATTTTCATCCTGGAACCTGCGTTATTTCCACCGCCGAGTTTAACCCTGCCTTCAGCCATATTATTCAAAAGAAATGAGGGTATTCCCTGGTTCTTGTAAAATACAGTATTGGGAGCAGCAAGTCTCATATTGTACACCAGTTGGTTGCGCGTAACAATTCCCTGAAGATATCTTGATATAACAAAAGTATACCTGGCCACTGTATTACCGCTTGCATCGGTTGTTAATTTGGCAGCGCCTCCAAAATTTCCAAGCAATGGAGCACCACTGCTCGTAAACTGCAAATCCGGTACAAAAGGTTTGAAAGCCCCTGCTGCTGTATCAAATGCATCCAGGTAGAGAAAAGGAGGAGGCGTTAACACTTCATCACTTTCTCCGGGAGAAAACACCTGTTCTGCGCTAAACTCTGCACGATGGATGATAACATTGCCCTTAGCTGCTTTAAATCCATTAATGGAGCTTGCATTTATTTTCGTATAGCTTCCGGGAACTGTTTGAAGATAAATCAAGCTATCACCGCCCGGAATTTCAGCAAGGTGATTCTGGAATTGAGATCCACTATAGTCTCTTTGTACATTCAATGCAACACCATCCACTCCGAAAATATATGGAAAGTTACGAACCGTGGTATCACGCTTTCCATTCTTATCATATCTGTAGTATAGTCTCAGAGAAGTATTAGCATCTGTAAGAGAAAAATACATCATTGAATTGCCTGCATCTCCCGCATCCGGTACAATGGCAAAGCCATTGAAATATTCTTTGAAGAGTGAATCTGATTTATAAGCGCCACTGGTGTCCTGATCCAATAACCATCTACCAAAACTGTCATCTAATTTAATTCGTAACTGATTCTTCAATCTTTCTTTCTGCAAGATCACAGAATCGTTCAGCGTAGAAGGAAGTACCGTCGCAGATCCTAATAATGTAGAATATGTAAACGGGGAATTGATTTTATAAGTTGAATCCGATCTGATTTTTTGGGTCATCTGGTAAACACCAATCTGGTGTGCAATATTCGAATCTCCCCAGTTATGATGGTATGAAAGGCAAAGCACCACGGAATCCAGATATAATGAGTCTTTCACATTTTCCAGAATCGTCGGAAAAACATTCGGCTTCATTTCAATAAAAAGCGCTGAGCTTGATTTGCCAAACTGCGGATCATTAGGAACAGATCCAATAACGGCTAAATCACTTTGACCACTAAAATATGGAAGGGAAGAATCAGGAGAAATATAATTGTTGGCGATTACTTCAAGTGTAGTATCAAATGTATAAACATTGTCGACGGCGGGTAAGAGATCAGTACCGATTTCGGTAGCAGCAATTTTGGTACAATGAACATTTAAAACAATAACCAAATATCCCAGCCCGAGGACTGCGAATAAAAATTTCGCCTTCACTTATGTTTTTTTATATAGGGGTTAGTTAACGAACTTACTTGCTCGCAAGGTCGGTATACAATTGTAAATACTCTGTTAAATCTGAATCAGGTTTAAATTGAACAACTTTCTTTCCTCTCACCTTTGCAAATTCATCCACAAGCTTCTTTTCCACTTTTTCAGCGCCAAATGTAATTGCATCTGCAAATGTCGCTCCGCCTCTAAACATTGCAGTATTGTTGTTCTCTTTAAAAGGTTCCAATTCTTTTTCTTTGATGCTGGGATGGATTGCAGCACGCTTCAAAAACTCCGGTCCCAATTTTTCTTTGAAAGAATTCTGTCCAATTGTAAAAACTATTTTGCTGTTGCTGAAAACTGGTTCTTTTTTATAAGCCGTTTTCAAATACATTGGAATTAATCCTGTCATCCAACCACTGCAATGAATAATGTCAGGAGGCCAGCCAAATTTCTTTACTGTTTCCAGTGCCCCCTTGCAATAAAATATTGTCCTCAGCCAGTTGTCGTCATACCATTTATCATGTTCATCAGTAAAAACATATTTGCGTCTGAACAGGTCTTCATTTTCCAGAAAATAAACCTGCAAACGTGCATTTGGTAATGAGGCAACTTTTATTTGAAGTGGGAAATCGTCGTTATCAATTGAAACATTTATACCGGATAATCTTACTACTTCGTGCAAACGATGTCTGCGTTCATTGATGATGCCAAACCTTGGCATGATACATCTAACTTCGAAACCACCGTCATTTGATTTTATTGCGAGTCGGCTGACTATTTCAGAGAACTCTGTCAACTCAAGGTAAGGTGACATTTCGTTAGCAATGAACAGAATTCGTTTCTTTGTAGACATCTTCCGGTATTGTTAATTTTATATTAAGGGTCAAAAAGAGGTGGGCAAAGGTAAGTATAATTTGCCGAACAGCACCGGAAGCTTTGTTTTACCCCTATAGTTCACAGTTATGTTGATATTTAAGAAATCTCAGGATATAAGCGATTATTTGAATAAATCAAGGGCCAAAGGTCAGTCAATTGGCTTTGTACCAACAATGGGTGCTCTTCATGATGGTCATATTTCCCTCATAAATCGATCATTGAGCCAATCAAACCTGACAGTATGTAGCGTTTTCGTAAATCCGACCCAGTTTAATGATCCCAAAGATTTTGAAAAATACCCGGTTACCATTGAGAAGGACATATTACTACTTGAAAGGGCTAAATGCGATATCCTTTTTCTGCCACCAGTTGAAGAAATCTATCCAAAAGATTGGAAATCTCCTTCCCACTTTGACCTTGGAGAACTTGAAAAAGTCCTGGAAGGAAAATACAGACCCGGACATTTTCAGGGCGTTTGCCAGGTGGTTCAGCGATTGTTGCAGATAGTCAATCCCACTACAATATATCTTGGTCAAAAGGATATTCAACAATGTATGGTCATAAAAAGATTAATCGAGTTGGGCAAGCTTCCAGTGAAAATTGATATATGTCCTACTATGAGAGATTCCGACGGACTGGCAATGAGCAGCAGGAATCAAAGGCTGAATGCAGATGAAAGGGCCATTGCACCCGCATTATTTGAAGCATTAAGTTTTATTAAAGAAAATATTAAATCAGGTCCAACCAATCATATTCTCTACGACGCCCAAATAATGCTTTCACAAAAGGGTTTTAAAGTTGACTATATCGCCATCGCAAGTGCAAAAGATCTTCAACTCATAGATGATTGGAATGGTAAGGATCAACTTGTGGCACTGGTTGCCGCTTTTTTGCACCAGGTGAGATTAATTGATAATATGCTTCTTAATTGAAAACAATAGTATACGCATTCCTTTTTTCATGTTTAAAATCCCAGCCTTAAATTTGTGGCGCTATGGAAATAGAAGTATTGAAATCAAAGATTCATCGGGCCGTAATTACAGAAGCAAATCTTAACTATATCGGAAGTCTTACACTTGACGAAAACCTGATGGATGCAGCAAATATTATTGAAAATGAAAAAGTGCAGGTAGTTAATGTAAATAATGGATCCAGGATTGAAACCTATGTTATAAAGGGCAAGAGAGGTTCCGGAGTATGTTGCTTAAATGGTCCCGCAGCCCGCCAGGGCGCAGTAGGCGACACCGTTATTATTATCTCCTATGCCACTATGGATTTTGAAGAGGCAAAAAGTTTTAAGCCTTCACTCGTTTTTCCAAAAGATGGAAATAAAATATGAATCCTGACCCATCATTAATGAAAATGTACCGAATATCATGAAGAGAAAATTGTTCAATGTTTTCCAATATATTTTTTTTCTGGGTCTGGGCCTTTTTCTATTATGGTACCGATACGAAAAATTATCGGACGCCCAGAGAGTTCAATTGTTCGACTCACTAAGGAGTGCCAGATATATTTTGATCCTGCCGGCAATGGTAATGTTATTACTTGCGCATTATAGTCGGGCATTGCGATGGAAAATGTTGATGGAACCATTAGGCTATTATCCTAGCGTCACGAATACATTTTTTGCCGTCATGATTGGTTATTTATTCAATCTGCTTTTCCCCCGTCTTGGAGAAGTGATGAAGTGCACAACCCTTGGTAAATACGAAAAAATCCCGGCTGATAAATTAGTTGGTACAATCATAGCAGAAAGAGCCTTTGATTTTTTATGCCTCATTATTGTTTTTGCAATCACAATCATTATCCAGTTTGACATAATCGGAACTTTTTCTGCGGAAAAACTGCACGCTCTTTTTTTTGATACGCGAGGAAATTTCAGGATTGAAAAACTCCTGGCAACTATTGCTGTGCTTGCGGCGCTCATTTTTCTCTTCAGGTATTTTTATAAGCGTCACAAAGATTCCAAATTTCTCACGAGAATAAACGGCATCATAAAGAGCATTTGGTCTGGCCTCACCAGTTTCAGGTATATTAAAAGCAAAAAACTTTTTATTGCTCATACAGTTTTTATTTGGCTCATGTATTTGCTTAGCGTGAGGGTTGGTTTTTATTCTATGGATGCCGTAAAACACCTTGGAATGAAACCATCTTTTTCTATTCTTACATTCGGTAGTTTGGCCATGATTCCTACTCCGGGCGGAATTGGCACCTACCAGGCAACTATTCAGGAATTAATGCCACTCTATGGTGTAAACGAAGTTTATGGATATGGTTATGGTTGGCTGTTGTGGCTTGCCCAAACACTCATTGTGATCGTCATTGGATTTCTATGTCTTTCCTTACTTCCACTCATAAATCGACATCATCATGCAACATCCCAACCTGATTCAGAATAAGGTTTTTACAACCGATGGCATCATACACCAGGTGAGGCGCTGGCGCCTGTTAAGCAAAAAAATTGTTTTTACCAACGGCTGTTTTGATATTCTCCACCAGGGCCACCTGGAAGTTTTATCAGATGCTGCAGCTGCGGGCGATATCTTGCTTGTTGGGGTGAACACTGATGCTTCAGTTAACAAATTGAAAGGACCACATCGCCCGGTCAATAATGAAAACCTCAGAGCGCTCATGCTGGCATCGCTTACAATTGTTGACGGAGTGATTTTATTTGGGGAAGATACTCCGCTGGAACTCATAAAAACAATCAGGCCGGATGTGCTTGTAAAGGGAGGAGATTATACTGTTGATAAAATTGTAGGTGCCAAAGAGGTTATTGCGGCCGGCGGTGAAGTAAAAGTGGTTCCTCTCGTAAATGGATACTCTACAACTGCCCTTATCGAAAAGATTCGTAGTCTGTAAATCTCAAAAACTTAACATTCAGTTCATATTTGAGAACCTTATTTTTACCGGATAAGAAATACGCATGGCTGTTTTGAAAAAAAAGACAATTACCCGTGATATCAGTTGGTTGGCATTTAATGCAAGAGTCTTACAGGAAGCAGCGGATCCTTCTGTCCCTTTAAAAGAAAGAATTAAATTCCTCGGAATTTTCTCCAATAACCTGGACGAATTCTTTAGAGTACGTGTGGCTACACTTCGCAGAATGATAGATTTGGGCAAGAAAGCCAGAATGCACCTGGAGCAGGAACCACAAAAAATTCTCGATCAGATTCAGTCCATTGTACTGGACCAACAAAATGAATTTGACAGAATTTGGAAAAACATTTTTTCCGACCTTAAGAAAAATCACATTTTTATTGTTACAGAAAAACAGCTTAACCGTGAACAACAAAAATTTGTAAGGAATTTTTTTGAAGATGAAGTTTCTTCCAATGTCATTCCTTTAATGGTGGAAAGCATTCAGCAGTTTCCTATCATTAGAGAAAAATCAATATTTCTTGCTGTTGCCCTATCCAAAAAGGATTCTATGTATAAACGCAAGTATGCGTTGATTGAGGTACCCAGCAGGGCTTTTTCAAGATTCATTTTGCTCCCCTCTCCTCCCGGACAGCACCACATCATCTTACTTGAGGACGTAATTCGTTTTTGCCTGCCCCAGGTATTTTCTTTTCTTGGTTACAACCAATATTCGGCTCATGTCATTAAAGTTACACGTGATGCTGAATTTGATCTCGATACAGATATGAGTACTTCCTATACTCAGAAAATTGAAAAAGGGTTGAAAAGCCGAAAAAAAGGTAAGCCTGTGAGATTCTTATATGATAAAGAAATTGATCCGGGTCTGCTGGAGTTTTTGATTAGAAAACTAAATCTCACCCGAAAAGATGCTATTATACCAGGAGGACGAATTCATAATTTCAGGCATTTCATGGAATTCCCCGATTCGGTCTTTGAACAGAAGGGCCAGCGGAGAAAGCCAATCACCCACCCTGCCCTTGTAGGTGTGAACCGGGTTACCGATGTGATCCTTAAGAAAGATCTCATGCTTCATTTCCCTTATCATTCCTTTAATCCCATGATTCACCTGCTGCGTGAAGCGGCCATGGATGAAAAAGTAACTGAAATCAAACTAACGGCATATCGGCTGGCACCCAATTCTAAAATTGTAAATGCTCTTGTAAATGCTGTCCGCAATGGCAAAAAGGTTACAGTGATGCTGGAACTGAGAGCAAGATTCGATGAAGAAGCAAACCTGGAATGGAAAGAAAGACTGGAAGATGAAGGTGTAAAAGTTTTAGTTGGCCTTCCTAATATTAAGGTGCATGCAAAAATTTGTATCATTAAAAAAAGAGTTGATAACAAGACCATCCAATACGGATTTGTAAGCACCGGTAACCTTAATGAGAGAACTGCTTTGTTTTATGCGGACCACTGCCTGCTTACATCGAACCGTAATGTAATGGCAGATATTAACCGCATATTTAATTATCTCCAAAAACCTAAGACAGGAATTCGATTCCTCAAAGCATGTAAGACATTAATGATTAGTCCCATGTTTATGCGGAAACAATTGTCAGACCTGATAGATAAAGAAATCAAGAATGCTAAATCAAAGAAACGTGCAATTATTCTTTTAAAATTGAACTCTTTGTCTGATGAAGCATTAATTAGTAAACTTTATGCCGCTGCTGCAGCTGGTGTAAGTATTTATATGATTGTACGTGGAATCTTTTGTGCCTTTACTGAAAGCAAAAAGTTCAAAGTTCAGATGAACGCGATAAGTATTGTTGATGAGTATTTGGAACATGCACGAGTTATGATTTTTCATAATAATGGCGATCAAAAAGTCTTTATTTCTTCTGCGGACTGGATGGTAAGGAACCTGGACCATCGGGTTGAGGTGGCCATACCTGTGAGCAATGATGAGATTAGAAAAGAGCTTAAGTCTATTCTTCAAATTCAATTAAGTGATAATGTAAAGGCCCGCATTTTAGACAATGAACTTTCGAATGAATATGTGAGGACAAAGGGCAGAAAGATCAGATCCCAAATTGAAACCTTCAACTTCCTGGCTTCAAAGGCACATGCGCTAACTAAAACAAACTGATTCTGTTGTTGACATGTGTGGATTTCTAAGCTGCCATAGCTTTGAATAATTCAATAATATTGACACTAATTTTATTTCTTGAGATTAGCTGCCATAGATATTGGAAGTAATGCCGCCAGGCTACTAATAAGTGAAGTGCGGATCAATAACAACGGCCAACCGGAGTTTAACAAGCTTAATTTGGTAAGGGTCCCGCTTAGGCTGGGTTTTGACGTATTCGAAACAGGCGAAATCTCTAAGGCTAAAACGGGCATGATTCTTCAAACTATTAAGGCATATAAACATTTAATAAATGCCTATGGTGTTAAGAATGTTAAAGCATGTGCAACATCTGCCATGCGCGACGCCAAGAATGCAAAAGATATTATAAGAAAAATTAAACTCGAAACCGATATATCCATTGAAGTGATATCCGGCGAAGCTGAGGCAAATTTTATATATGAGAATCACGTTGCAGAAAACATGTCAAAGGATGACTCGTATTTATATATAGATGTAGGCGGAGGTAGCACGGAACTCACTTTTTTCAGTGATAACAAACTTGTCTTTAAGGAATCATTTAATATCGGGACTATCAGGTTATTAAAAAATATGGTCACCGAACAGCATTGGGATCAGATGAAAGATTTTGTAAAAACCAAGACCAAAGGATTTCATCAAATCATTGCAATTGGCTCCGGTGGAAATATCAATAAGATATTTTCTATATCCAAGAAAAAAGACGGCAAACCACTCTCTTTGGATTTATTAAAAGACTATTACAAGGAGTTCAACAGTTTTACTGTTGATGAAAGAATGAGCATTTATAAACTCCGGGAAGACAGAGCGGATGTTATTGTGCCTGCTCTGCTTATATATATAAATGTCATGCGTTGGACTGATGCCGATGAAATTTATGTCCCCCGAATCGGATTGGCTGATGGACTTATTCAGCACTTATATGAGGAAATCGTAAAATTTTGATTCGTTAAACTTTGTTATATCTTAGCTTCCATTTCAGGCTGATCCAGAATATGTTTTATTCTAATGCAGAGCCATATTCCTTCTCTAATTAATTGCACAAATCTTTTAATATTGCTTCAATGAGCGTGAATAAAGAAACGAAGCGCATTACCACGCATACTTTGCAAAGAATGAAAATGAATGGCGAGAAGATTTCTATGCTTACAGCTTACGATTACTCCTTTGCAAAAATTTTCGATTCATCGGGAATTGACATTATCCTTGTTGGTGACTCAGCAAGTAATGTAATGGCCGGACATGAAACAACTTTGCCAATTACCCTGGATCAAATGATCTATCATGCTTCTTCTGTAGTTCGCGGAGTTAGCAGGTGCCTGATTGTGGTTGATCTTCCTTTTGGATCCTACCAGGGAAATTCAAAGGAAGCACTTTATTCTACGGTTAGAATTATGAAAGAAACCGGTGCTCACGCTGTAAAACTTGAAGGAGGTGAGGAAATTCTTGAATCTGTAAAACGCATTATTTCAAGTGGAATTCCTGTGATGGGACATCTTGGATTAACGCCACAGTCGATTTATAAATTTGGGACCTACACTGTAAGAGCTAAAGAGGAAGCCGAAGCTGAAAAGCTTAAGAGAGATGCCCGGCTCCTGGAAGAAGCCGGGTGCTTTGCTGTTGTTCTCGAAAAAATTCCAGCCGCCCTTGCTAAGGAAGTAAGTCAAAGTCTTTCCATTCCCACTATAGGCATCGGCGCCGGAAAATATTGTGACGGTCAGGTGTTGGTTATGCATGATATGTTAGGAATTAATACTGAATTTAAACCGAGATTTCTGCGACAATATCTTAAGCTCCACGATACAATCTCCAACGCCGTTCAACAGTATATCCGGGACGTAAAAAGCCAGGATTTCCCTAACGAACAGGAACAATACTAAAATTATCTACCGATCGCTGATAATACATCTGCATCAAGAATATCATACATCCTGATACCATTCGCTCCGCGGTTTAATTTCATATAAAGGCTCAGGCAATCAGTAGCTGCGGTGATTTTGTTAGTAACTTTTACCTTGTCAAAGAAGAATTCCTTCATATGCTTTTTTTCCTGATCCATTACTTTTTCTGCCTTATGAATTTCACGGCTAACATCTCCATTATTCGTTTTTTCAGAAAACAAAGCAACTCCTGAGAATTCAGAATTGTTGTTTTGCAAATCCATGATTTCACAAACACAAATTCTGGAAGTGTTTTTCTCTTTTAATTTTTGCAAAAGATTAGAAGCTTTTGAAGGATTTGCATGAAGAAACTGAACTGTAGCTTTTACGAATTCGCTGAGATTGAATTGGTAAGGACTTGTTTTCTCATTATTTGCTTTAGCAATTGAAGCTGTAAAACAAGCAAGGGCCACAAGGAAGAAACGGGTACGTAAAATTGTTTTCATCTTAAAGATTTTAATCAAGTAAACAATACAGGTTTACATAAGAGGTTGGAGACTTGATTAATTGGGAACGGAGGTTATTCTTTAAGATATTAAGTAAGGGGTATTTCTTTAAGATATGTTTGGGGCCAGGTCAAATAAAAAAACCTGTTGTGGACAGGTTTCTCTAATCGGACACGGAAATGTTGACGACACAAAGAAGGAGCATTTTACTGAAACCGCATAGTATTTTCCCAGGTAATTTCCCCAGACATATGATTAAGTATCATAGGTCAAACCTCTAGGATCCGAATGGCGATTGTATCTTGCAGCAAAATTGAAAAAGATGAACGACTTTATCCAGGCACTAAATATAAAGGCATCTAATGTAGGCGCATCAACTGGTCTGAATTGGATAAAAACATCAGGCGAAACTTTGAATTCTCATTCTCCCGTTGATGGCAAATTGATTGCAAGTGTAATAACCTGCGATAGAAAAAGCTACGATTTGGCAGTAGAAAAAGCGGGCGAAGCATTTGTAGAATGGAGAAGTTGGCCGGCACCCAAACGTGGTGAAGTCGTTCGCCAGATTGGTGAAAAACTTAGAGAGCACAAAGAGAACCTGGGACGATTGGTATCATACGAAATGGGTAAAAGCTTGCAGGAAGGTTTAGGTGAAGTACAGGAAATGATTGACATATGTGATTTTGCAGTTGGCCTAAGCCGACAACTTTATGGCAAAACCATGAACAGCGAAAGGTCGTCTCACAGGATGTATGAACAATGGCACCCTTTGGGATTGGTTGGAATTATTTCTGCCTTTAATTTTCCTGTTGCAGTGTGGAGCTGGAACGCGATGATCGCCTGGGTTTGTGGTGACACCTGTATTTGGAAACCCTCCGAAAAGACTCCATTATGTGCAATAGCCTGTCAGAATTTAATTGCAGATATATTTCGCAAAAATAATGTTCCTGAAGGAGTTAGTGTGATAGTTATTGGAGGACGAGAAGTGGGAGAATGGTTATCCAGCGACGAAAGGATACCGCTTATTTCTGCTACCGGATCTACCAGAATGGGTAAAGCTGTTGGCGCTGTTGTAGCATCCCGACTTGGGAAGTCCCTACTGGAGTTAGGCGGGAATAATGCCATTATAGTTTCGGACAAGGCAAATTTGGATATGGCCATTATTGCAGCTGTATTCGGTGCAGTTGGAACGGCAGGCCAAAGATGTACAAGTACCAGGCGCCTTATTATCCATGAATCTGTGTATGATGAATTTAAGAAACGCCTGGTGAAAGCATATGGTCAATTAAAAATTGGAAATCCCCTGGATGAAAAGAATCATGTGGGGCCGCTCATCGATAAAGATGCTACTCAATTATACCTGGATTCAATATCAAAATGTAAAGAGCAGGGGGGTAAATTTATAGTAGAAGGTGGCATTTTAGAGGGTGATGGCTTTGAAAGCGGCTGCTATGTAAGGCCGTGTATTGCTGAGGTTAACTCACAGATTCCCATAGTCCAACATGAAACATTTGCACCTATTCTTTATATTCAAAAGTATGATAATCTTCCTCAGGCTATAAATATTCAAAATGGGGTTCCCCAGGGCCTGTCATCCTCAATTATGACTACCGATATGCGGGAATCTGAAATGTTCCTTTCTTACGCTGGAAGCGATTGTGGAATCGCTAATATTAATATTGGCACAAGTGGGGCTGAAATTGGGGGCGCATTCGGTGGTGAAAAAGAAACGGGTGGAGGTCGTGAAAGTGGGAGCGATTCCTGGAAGGCCTATATGAGGCGGCAAACAAATACGATCAACTGGTCTGAAGGTTTACCGCTGGCCCAGGGGATCAAGTTTAATCTGTAAATGAAGGGCTTATCCACATGTTTCCCGTGAAACGTGAATATCTTTATTTGAAAAATTAAATAATGTAATTTATTAACAGTTGATATTCTCGACAGAATACTTTTACAGAAGTAATTGAAGGCCAATAATATTACACCTAATCCGGCGTTATAATTCTGACAGCTGTCTATATCCCTTGAATTAACCCTGGTGGCCATGAAAAAAATTTTATGCATTATTCTTCTTAACTTATTGTTTTTCAATTACTTGGAGGCTCAGATAAAATACGGGATAGGTTTGGGGCCTCACAATTCTTCAATAATTGAGAAAAATGATATTGCCAACTGGCAACAGGATTATGGAGATTTTTATTCCTCCAGACATAGTTTTCATGTGGGTGGATATGCCGAAATTCCGCTGGACACTAAAAGAAACTGGGTAATTCAACCATCTCTCTCTTATTATGGTAAAGGCCGTAATTTTTGGAAATCATATGATTCTACACATGTATTAATCACTGATACCTCTTCTATCAATTCAACCTGGAAGCTTAACTATTTTGATTTACCCATCAATATTGTTTATAGAATTCCTCTCTCTTCAAAAGTCAGACTGGTTATTGGAGCTGGTCCTTATATTTCATTCTTCCTTAATGGCAAAACAACTTACGAAGTTAGAAATGTATATGGCGAATATGCCAGCATGGAAAATAAACTTCCTGGAGGGGTGGATGTGAATAAGTATCAAAACATTGATTGGGGTATTAATGGGCAGATAGGTTTTGACTTTTATGACAGGGTTATGCTCACTGGAAATTTCAGTAGGAGCCTTTCAACTATTTATACTGCACCATATGAAGGCTCCTTTTATAACAGAGTGTACGGCGTGTCCCTTGTTTTTTGGGTGAATAAACTCAAACACAACACGGTTAAGGTTGGCATCCCGGATAAAGACAAAGATGGCATTCCTGATTCCGAGGATGCATGTCCTGATGTTGCAGGATCCCCTACAGCAAATGGTTGTCCTGATAAAGATGGTGACGGCATCGCGGATTCAAAAGACAGATGTCCCAATGTTAGTGGTTTGGTTAAATACCAGGGATGTCCAATTCCTGATTCAGATAATGATGGAATAGATGATGAAAAAGATTCCTGCGTGAATGTTCCGGGATTATTGATTTACCATGGCTGCCCGGTTCCGGATAGTGACGGTGATGGCATTAGAGATTCTGAAGACAAATGTCCTACAATTGCAGGCGTAGCTAAATATGAAGGTTGTCCAATTCCTGATACAGATGGAGATGGCGTAAATGATGAAGAAGATAAATGCCCGGATAAAGCAGGTAAACCAGAAAACCATGGTTGTCCGGCAATAGTTCAGGATGATTTGAAAGCGTTGATGAATTCTATTGCGCACAACATTGGATTTAGTGTAAGCAGTGATAAGATTGATCCTTCATCATACAATTCGCTGGATAAGCTTGTATCAATTATGCAAAAGAATCCAAGTTTGAAATTGGATATTGAAGGTCACACAGACAATACTGGTTCCAGAAAATATAATCAAATACTTTCAGGCAAGAGAGCGCTTGCAATTAAAATGTATTTGATACAAAAAGGAATTGATAAAGACAGGATGACTGCATCCGGATTTGGACCTGATAAACCGATTGCATCTAACAATACAGAGAAAGGTAAATCTAAGAACAGGCGTGTTGAATTAAAACTGAGATATTAATTCCACTATTAAATTATATAAAGGCCCCTGCAATATGCAGGGGCTTTTTGTTGTATTGACATAAGACAAATAAGGCTGAATGAGCACAATCTAACTGTAAGGAGTAAGTGAAAATAGAAATATTGGAATTTCATTTTCGTTATTATATAGAGCTTTTTTATTTCGATAATTGATCTTAATCAATTGCAAATTCAAAGCAGTTTATCATACGATAATATCGATGTGAAAAATGCGCAAGACCATAGGAATAGTCCGAACCTTTATTATTTTTGTTCTATCAATATCTACTGTCAAACCTACTAGGTATTCAATCGTAATACCACGGTTACACAAAAAGTTTTTTCTGCCTACATTCCAGGCAACAAGATCCACACCTATCGAAAGCTTGAAGAGACTACTATTATTCAGATCATGAAAATAAGTTCATGAATTGAAGGTCAAAGTGATGAAAAGATAATTTGAAAAATCATCATAAGACAGCGAGAGACTAAGTAGTTTTCTACAATAAGATTTAGTGTTTTTACGTTTTTATTTAGATAAAACCACAGTTCGGAACCCCTTTGTAAAACGAAATTTTTTTATTTATGAGAAAGATCGACGCTCTATTGATGTCTGTGCTCGTTCTCTATGACTTTGGAGCTCAGTCAATAGTCGATACAAAAATCACGTCTTTCGGGCAAACATTTGAAGTAGAAAGACATGCAGTAAGAGGCAAAAAGCCAACCGCAAACCCCCTTAACGATGTTACAGTTAATTATGCTGCGGTAAATGCCAATTCAATTAATAATGATGTAGCGAAGACAGAAGCGAACGCCCTGGATTCAAAAGCTTCGGTTGCGAAATTTGAAAGTGCCGTTGCTGAATCTGAAGCGTTATCAAATGTCAACGCAGATTATAAACCATCTGCATCTTTGGCAACTGTTGAGTTGAACAAAGAGGCTGAGACTTCAAAGATGTCAATTGAAAGTAATATAGTAGAAGCAAAAGCTACTAAGATTACCACTGATGCATCTGAAGCTATGATGGATTCTGATAACGATGGTGTGATTAATGCTGATGATAAATGTCCAAATCAAACTGGTGTTGCAAGATTTGAAGGATGTCCTGTACCAGATACTGATGGTGACGGAGTAAATGATGAAGAAGACAGATGTCCGGTACTTGCTGGTGCATCAGGAAATTGGGGATGCCCCGTTAAAGAAACTGAATCTACTCAAAATGTAGTTGCAGCAACTGAAAATGCAGTTGAGGAAAGTCATAGCGCGGGCCTTGCAGCAAAATCAGTTCAGTTTAGTTTTAATAGCATTATCCTAAACAATGACAATTTCAATATTGTCCTTCAATTAGCCGATGAACTGATCTCTGATCGCAGCTTGAAAATTGAGATCATAGGTTATACTGATAACCAGGGTTCAGAAGCTCAAAACCAAAAGGTCTCTCTGAAAAGAGCGAACAATGTGGGTGATTATTTAAGAGGCCTGGGAGTTCATGAAGAGCAGATCATAGTGAAAGGATTAGGTAGTACTAAACCCGTTGCTGATAATGATACAGAAGAAGGCAGAAATATGAACAGGCGCGTTGAGTTCCACTTTAAATACTAAATTTCGTTAATAATAGCGTAAAATGTCAGGGAGAAGCAACCCTGACATTTTTTTTATGCGTCTGAAAATAAGATCGTACAATTGTGTTGAATGGTGGGCATTTCCTCGTTTTTTTTATTCAATTTTGTCAATTAAAATTTAAAAAGCCTCTAATGAAGAAACTGGTTGTGGTTGCCCTGTGCAACATTTGCTTGTGCAACTTTATTCTTGCTCAAACCTCTGTAAAAGACGTACCCAAAGGCTGGCACATGCTGGATCCCAAAAATGACGGTTATTACGGAATTGGAGTAGAAAGAGCCTACAGTGAACTTTTAAAAGGTAAAAAAAGTGTACCTGTAGTTGTTGCCGTAATCGATTCTGGTGTAGATACTACCCATGAAGATTTGAAGCCGATTCTTTGGCACAACCCCGGTGAAATTCCTGGAAACGGAATAGATGATGATCATAATGGATATGTTGACGACGTTTATGGCTGGAATTTCCTGGGCAATAAAGACGGTAAGAATGTTGGAAAAGATTCATATGAAGCAGCGAGGGTTTATTACAGACTCAAGAAAAAATATGGCAATTCGATTCCAAGCGAATCCTCTGTAAAGCCTGAAGAAGCCGACGAAATAAAGCTCTACAAAAAAGTAAAGGAAAAAATTGAAGGCGACGCAAAAGAGGCTACCATGAATGTCATGTTCCTTAAAAATATCGTAGAAAAAATGCCTGCCTCCGATAGCTTATTAAGAAAAGCTATGGCCAGGGAAGAATATTCTGGTGACGACCTTCAGAGATTTAAGCCAAACTCCACTGAAGAAAGCAAGGCCAAAAGTACCATGATGGCACTTTTCCTCGGTTTCCAGGCCAACGATCTAACCAACAAAAAGCTGGTGGAAATGACCGAGGAATTTTACACCGGAGAAAAAGCTAAAGTAGATGCAATAGAAAAAGAGCCGGAAGACTATAGAGGAGAAATAGTAAAAGATAATTATAATGACATCAACGATCGTTATTATGGCAATCCTGATGTGATGGCTACCAATCCAATGCACGGTACTCATGTATCCGGGATCATTGCTGCAGTAAGAAATAATGGTATCGGAATGAACGGTGTTGCGGACAATGTAAAAATAATGATGATACGTGCAGTTCCTGATGGTGACGAACATGATAAAGATATTGCTAACGCCATCAGGTATGCCGTAGATAATGGTGCCAAAGTGGTTAATATGAGCTTTGGTAAAAGTGTTTCTCCTGAAAAGAAATGGGTTGATGACGCTGTAAAGTATGCTGAATCAAAAGGAGTCCTCCT
>PSRI01000020.1 GCA_003175935.1 Bacteroidota bacterium | reverse complement strand
TGGTGATCCTGGAATTCAAATCTGTTGAGACTATGATTCCCCTTTATAAAGCCCAATTACTTTCTTATCTAAAACTCCTTTCAAAGCCGAAGGGCCTGCTTATAAATTTTAATTCGGAAAACATTTCCCAAAATCTCATCTCACTTGTAACGGAGCATTATTCCACACTTAACAATTATTAATATACAAGCAATAGACCTATGATTGAGTAGGAGGAGATTTACCACTGAGACACTGATGACACGGAGAATCACAGAGACTCTCCGTGTATCTCCATGGACTCAGATTCTCCGTGGTAAAAAATTCGCATCTCCGTTTACTCCACTATTTAATTTGCAGAACCATTAAATCCTCTGAAAGATACTTGCCATCCCATTTTATAGAATTCACCTCAGTACCAAATTTTTTGAACCCAAATGATTCATAGAGTTGTTTGGCTTTTGAATTGTTGGAAATTACTACCAGGTTAATTTGCTCAATATCTGAGAGAGTCTTCACCCTTTTAATTACCTCTTCAATTAATTTTCTTGCAATACCCTGCCCACGGAATTCTTTTGAAACATACATGGTAGATATCATCCCTTTGTGACGCAACTTTTCTCTATCCTCACCATCCCTGGCAAAACTTATTATACCAACCAGTATATTTTCTGCATAAGCGCCAAGAGTAAAGCTGTCGATCCTGTCTTTTGTAGGAAATTGCGCGTTTGAATTATCTTTTTGCGTTATAAGGAGATTTTCCGGATCATTTTGAAGTGCAGTTGACAAAAATGTTTTGTACAGCTCCAGATCTGTTGAAAAGATTTCTTTGATTTCTATAGTTGTCATCTTAGTTCAACCTTTATTCTTAATACTGTTGTCCAACACTAGTATTAAAACAAAATAATAAAGTTGATTAAAATTCCGAAGCGGGGAGAATATCATTTTCCCAATGGCCGTGCCTGGGAGAAGAAATGCGGTTGAAGTTCCTTCATTAGCAATCGGCCCCTTATTGAAATGGAGGAGTTGAACCACTGAGTCACTGAATACACTGAGATTCAAAGAGATTCTCAGTGTATCTCCATGCTCTCCGAGCCTCTGTGGTGAAAACTTCGCGTTCTGATTGCCGGAAGGGGAAGAATTTCGCAAATCAATCCTCAATCGCGTCAATCCCCTGTTCACCCAATTTTGCCAGTCCTTCTCTCATATGTTTGAGGAGTTCTTCTGAATGTCCCTGCCATAGTGCAATTTCACCGACAACTTTGAATGGATCTTTTGAGCGGTATGACATCGTTGGATTACCAGGAAATTTTTTATCTGTGAGATTGGGATCATTTTCTATTGGGCCAGTGGGTTCGACTAAATAAATTCTTTGTCGGCCTTCTCCCAAAGCAAGTTCTGCTCCCCAAATGGCGGCATCTAAAGTGGCGGTGCAATAGATATATTTTGCATTTTTATTTTGTCCGTAGTTTGATTTGACACCAACTTCAATCAGATCGCCAATTTTTAAATCAGCCTTTGTGCCGTGGAAATAGGTTTGAGCGAATGCGGTTGGTGCGTTTGATTTGGATTCGTTTTCACTATTATTCATAATCGCATTTTTATAGAGCCTCAAATTAAATGATTTATAATTTTCGGCATTCAGTTTCTTACTAATCCTTTTATTGGTTGAAGGTGATTTTAGCGATTTAGATTTTTGCGGACAAAAAACTGAGCAATTGCAGCGCCAAATAAGCCAAAAATTATACCTATGATTGGGCCCAAGAATAATACTTTAAAACAAGCTTCAAAGATATCAGCAATAACAAAAGCATGCATGTCGGTCCAGCCAGTTCGGATAAAATCCGGATTTCCAATGTTGTGCTTTTCAATTGCCGCAAACGACCAAAATAATTGTGAAAGACCGTAAGTCATGACCAGTAGCATGCACACGACAGCACTCCATGAACCACCCCAAACGCCTGAACTAATTTTTTTTGTGCGAATTGCAATATAGAAACCAGACACTCCAAAAATCAAAAATAATGTAATCATAAATATTCCAGTAGATACCGCTTCTGCGTGTCCATTAAGATGTCCAAAGTTTTCAATTGAGATATGAACAATTTCAAGAATGGCTGCCATGACGCCAAAAAGAGTCGATACGCCCAGTATATATCTATCGGTAGAAAACTTTGTAACCAGAATCACAATAAAAATATAGATCGTCAAAATAATTCCCATTTCCGCAATGTATGAGTAGGAATCTGGCATTGTTAGCAAAGGTGGATACATAAATATTGCAACTGTCGTCATTACAATATCTATTGCTACTATAATTAAAAGTATAAGCCTAAGCTCAAAATTTGATATGAAGCTCTTACTTATGTTCTTTTCCATATTGCATTGCTTCCAGGAGAAGTGTGGATTATGTTCCTAAATAATAAAGTCTATAAGAATTAAAAAGGTGAGTTTATTGTTCCCAAATGTCTAGTAGAGTTTTTATTTCACAATTATATCATCGCGAATATCCCAAAATCACCACACCATACTTAAGTTGCTGTGTAGACAAAATTGATAAATGTACTGTATTAATGCCTTGTCTGAGAAATTGCCTTTCATTACCTAATATAGCTGGCACCGCATTACATAGGATTCTTTCTATCAGTAAGCTGTTCCGCCAATCCTATTAAAATCCCTTCAGGGCCGCGGATATAACAAAGGCGATACAATCCCTCATAATTAACTATTTCTCCAACGAGTTTCGCACCAATTTTTTGAAGTTTGGCAACCGTCTCATCAATATCACTCACGGCAAACATCACCCGCAAATAACCCAGCGCATTTACAGGCGCTGTTCGATGATCAGAAATAACTGCTGGGTTTATAAATCGAGATATTTCAAGTCGGCTATTTCCATCAGGAGTGACCATCATTGCAATCTCAGCTTGCTGACCTTTTACTCCCGTAACTCTAGCGACCCATTCTCCTTCGACAGTGGTGCGACCTTCGAGTGTTAGTCCGAGTTCTTCAAAAAAAGCAATGGTATTATCGAGGGATTCTACAACGATCCCCATATTGTCCATCCGAAGTAATTTGCTTTTTGGCATAGCCAAATTTACTTATTAATTGAAGTCACAAGGCAATTGTTACCCTAATCCAAAATAGTAAAGTTCACCACGATCCCAATGCATCTGAAAATACATTTGTATCGTATCAAACGTAGTGGGCGTTACAATGCCACGCCAATTTCCAAATTGCCCAAAACAAATCGACTTAAGAGCCGGAGGTCTTAATTATAGTGAGAATTTTATTTGTCAGGTCCATTATGTCTGCATTTGGTTCTATGCCAACAGACAGATGGCCGTTATTTATCGGCACCACGAATTGGAAGAAAGAACCGTACTTGATAATCACGTAATCAAGCCCTCCGCAATCAATATTTCCACGTTGGGTAACAAGTTTGAGAAGAGTAGGGTTAACTATTAATTCTTCATATTTATCAGATTCCGAACTACTGGTATTTTTTAAGCTCGCTTTTTCACCAGAAATGAGTTTGTTGTCAACATAAATGGCTACATACCGAACGTTTTCCGAAATGGAAAATATTTGACTTTTTAGAACTTCCATGTCAATTAATTTTTAAAATGATCGAATTTTGGTGTTTTAGAATTGCATGGTGCGAGTCGTTTGATTCCGAAGAAATTTTGGATCGAGATATCCAAATGTCCTTCTTCTATTGGGTCTGGCATTTATGGTTGATTGGTTGAATGATTAGGGTAAGAGTATTCATTTTGATTTGATAGCCCTGATCAATTGCCTGTTGCGCCTGTCGGCTCTTGCATTTTGCAAAGAGATAACTGCCCACACTGCTGCAGGGATCCAGCCAATCAAAGTGATTTGCAAAATCAGACAAAGTATTCCAGTGAGAATTCTTCCCCGGAGCATGAATGAGAGGAAAGGGAGGAAAATGGCTATAAGTGTCATTGGCAACTAAATTTAAAAAGGCCACATTCAATTTAGGAAATATTTTTTCTTCGGAAAAATCTATCCCGCTATTGAATTTATCTCCGTGTAATTCCGTGAACTCAGATTCTCCGTGGTAAAGCTTCTACGTTCCCATTTTAGGCTCTAGTTACTTTCCGTATACTTCTTATAATTATCCAGTATCGCCTGCCATCCACCTCTCTGCATTTCTATTGGGTTTTGTGTTTCCGGATCAAAAGTCACTTCGACGTCAGTGTCATTCCCTTTTCCCTCGAACTTTACATCAACAACTCTTCCGTCGGGCATGGTATAAGTAAAACTTTCACCGGGAACAATTTTATCATAGATGGCTTCGAAATCAAAACCAAAACTTCCGTCCTTCGCTTCCATTCGCGCAGAATATTTTCCACCAACGCGCATATCATTACTTGCACGCGGACATTGCCAGCTATCCGCAGCAAAATTCCAATGAGTGATATGCTCTGGTTTGGTATAGTAATCCCATGCTTTTTGTTGATTCGCGTGTACGGTGGCATCAATGGTAATTTTTTCTGGTTTCATGATCTTCAATTTTTCGGTTAACGATTATTTTATTCTTATTCTCAATTTCCGTCTGAAAGCGGAAACGGGTCTACAAATATAGTATCATATAAGTCACATGAATAAATTTCGCAGTAAGCCCTCGGATCATTTTCATCCTGTCGGAATGCGAGACTCAATGTATCCATTGGTCCGTTTAGGATTATAGAAAGAGATTTGGCAGCCAGGGGCGATACATTGATTTTAAAACTCCCAAGCGAAGTGATTACAGTCAGAATTGAATCTGGAATACCATTTTCCCTTGTAGCTCCAAAATTAATTCTTAAATGTGGGTTAGGAATTCCTGCTGTATTTATGGTGAAGATGAGTCCCTGGAAAAATTCTCCGGGCCGTTCCAGTCTGTTACTCATTAGCCAGGACACGTTTGTTGTGAACAGGCATTTCGAAAATTCGAAAGAGAACCGTCGGGCATTATTTGAAGTTGAGTCGCCATAGGTAGGCTTAAATGTATCATACAAAGTGTAGCCAAAAATATGAGCGTTTACTAAAGCAGCTTCCTTTATAAATGCTTTAGGCAACAAATCTTCCCGGCGTAATACAAGTGCCCGTCCTTTGATTCTTTTTTCAGAAAACAATGGCAGGTATGCTTCACCGTCAATAATCTCATTTTCAGCAAAGGAGTAAATGGGAATGTCTTTTCCTTTAAGCGAATAGTTCAGACCTGTTCTTTGGGGAGAACCAGATTTAATGTCTGCGGGTTTTTTAGAATTGGCCATGGGAAAAGGTTTTATGCAGATGATGATATGATTCTAAGAATGCTTTTCAATAGATTGGCAATCCATCAGTCTGCATTTTGTTTAATGAAATGGATAGGCATCTAATATACAAAAGACGGGGATTTATTTGTTATTATCTTCTCAGAAATGGGATTTTGTTTCTTTGAATTTGAGGATATTGAAAGAGCTTTCGTTCTAGAGCTGGAACGTCTACTACAAGATTTGGGATCTTAATCATAGTCCCATTCTTAAATTCAATTTCAACAATCGAAAATCCTCTTAGTAAATGTCGTGCATTTGCAGGTCTAATGATAGTATATTGAAGTATGTCTTTCTTATCATACGCAATGGGACTAGGGATGAGTCCGAAGTAAAAAGAGTCATTGCCTCTTGACATAATCAATATCTTATCCTTGCAATATTGGTAGTATTGATAAAACATAATCCAATTTAATCCGCCCCCAAGTGTGGTCATTACAAGTATGAAAGCGGAGATTCCAAGTGGGCTAATAAAATTGGACCTGGGTGATATAAAAGCCGCAATGAACAGAATTGAAAAGAAAATATTCAGTCCGGATGTTTTGATTAGGTATTTCCTGGCTGATTGAGGAGTAACAAAATATCTGAAATCCTGCGTTACAAAATGTTTTAAGTTATGTTGAAACCAAGTCGGTTCTTTTTTCAACTCTTCAGTCGAAAATGATTTCTGCTCAAAGAGGTTCCTGATATAATTGAAGGAATCCTTCAAATTACCAAAGCTCTTTGAATATAATTGATGAGAAGAATCAAAATAATGGAGCACATATTTTTGATTGAAGAATACGGCAAACTTTAAGTAATCATTATTCTTTCCTTCAATTGTTATTGAAGGATTGGTGAGGTCGATAATTATTTTTTCTTTTTGAGATTGCCAGGGGAAGTTTTCAATTAACTGGATGGTAGAATCAAAATCGCGTTCCTGCACATCGACAAATTCTCCAGGTTCAAAATCTTTGTATTGGACTTTTGAGATTAGGGTGTTCATGTGGTTAGTGCAATAAGTTCAAATATATTCTACACTTCTCGGAAATGCTATTATTTAGTAAGATTTTAAGGCAAGTTAAAACAATGCCGCCACAACAATTTTCCAGGATCCATCATTTCGCATAGTGTAATTGAATCCAAATCTGTTAATTTCTTTTTCATTTTTATCAATCCGAATAAAAGTGCCGCTGCAAATTGCCAGTATAGGAGAAAGTTGATTTACATTAAGGCCAACTACCTCGTTTCGAAGGAAATTCTGTTCGCGCAGTCGGCCCATAAAACCCGAAATGAGTTTTTTACAGGTTTCCGCATCTGTAGCTGCCACTGCACCCTGACTGGCAATGAAAATGCATGGGATATGATAGAAGACCAAAGCTTTCTCAGGATCGAGAGCTTCGAATGCGCTCATGTAGGAGAGGAATGAGGAGTGGGGAGAGTCGTTCATAAGCTATAATTCTTAGGTGTTACAAATGGCCAGATTCCCAATTTTTCCAACTATTATTTGGACTCAATGTTGGCTTCCAAAATTTGACGTCCAGATTTACCAATACTTTCGCAATTAACTGATAAGTTTCATGTTTACTGGGAAGTAAATCTCCAAAAATACTCGAAAAATGAAAATCATTTATTGAAAGAAGTTTTGGTAGATCTTTGGGTATACAAAGCCGAATTTCTTGGTCTTTTGCACTTATTGATATAGGATCTGTTTCGTGCAAATATCTGAGTACATCTTCAAATGCAATTAATTTATTTGGATTTTCCTGTTCCCGAATGACGATTCCAACTTCTTCATATTTCCTGTAATCTTTTTCGAATGGAATAAATTCATTTCGGATTTTCACTTCTGTAATATCCTGACCTACCAATTCAAAAGTCTCCATCCGGCTTCCAACCTTGTTTTGAATCCTTTCGAATTCTGACGGATCAATCAGTGTTAGGAAGACAGCATTTGTGATATAATTCCTTACCTGATAATCCTGGACAGGATATTTAACACAATTACCTACGTAGATTAATTCGATATCAGCCGAAAACCCACGGTTTTGATAACCGCTTTTTTCAAAAACAATTGCCCAGTTGTTTGAGCCTGCAAAAAGATGTATTCTACTTCCAGCTGTATTGCAGTATCCACTTTCAAGGTCAAGAAAAAAATTATATTTTATATCATCTGGATTGCCCGGAGGGAAATATTGGTTTATACTTCCGGTAAATGCCAGATCTAATTGTTCGAGTATTTCTTCTTCTGTGAAAGGCATTGAAATAATTTATTTTGTAGGGTATTTATATTTCTACTTTGGATTACTAAATTCTACACTCGACAAACATTGTATTGAAGCGGGCACAAAATTGACCATTGAAGAATCGTTAAATTTAGATGCCTTGCGGAATTTGAATTCAATTTCATTGCCTCTTGACATGGTCACTGCAATTAGAATCTTTGAATAGATTCTTAATTTTTCGTCGTATTGCTTAATACTTGCAATTGAATACCACTTCTTATTTATCATTTGTACAGTGTCCCATATTATTGGAATCAGCGAAGGATCTTCTTTATAATTTGCCATATGTAATAAATGAAGTTCAAGCATTCTTGAGTCCGAAATAGTATCTTTTATGATCACACCCACAGTATGCTTTATCGAGAGTTCATCGATTGAATCTTTTGGATCTCCTTTCCAATACCAGCCAGACTCAAGGAAGATCGGATTCTTCCTTATTTGGAATCTGTATTTCTCTTCTCCGCAGGAGTAGCAATCTGAATAGCGGGTCCAGACCAGAAAAGTGTCGAATTTAATAGGTATTCTAAGATGGATTAGTCCCAGGGAATCTTTTAAAACTATGGTGGTATCTCTTCCGGGCCATTGCTGAACAACTGCGGCTTTGTTATTGCAGCCGATTAAGAAGAATAGGAAAATGGATACTTGGAAGATGGTGTTTTTCATGTGACTAATCTAAATAATCTAATACATATTCAAAAACGCTTCACCGAAAAGCCACTTACTCTCGCGAGATTTATATAGTTGAAGAACGTACTTAGTACCTGGTTGAGTAATAAATGTAATTAATAAGGAATCAATGGCCACAAACTATAAACTACCAACCACAAACGGTGCTTCTGCGTCGCATATTCCTTTGCTTTTGGAATGCACGATCGATGAAAAGATTAAATCTTACCCACCAAATTCGTCCAGCATATCAAAAGTGGGTACAAAAAACAATGTTCCCGTTTTTGGCGAACTAAAATCAAGGATTCGGTCGTAATTGCCTTCGGGGGAGCCGACAAACATATTCGTCAGCATTTTTTTTACTGTACTAAACGTACTCGCATAGGCGATGAAATAAGTACCCATTTCATTGGCAGCTACACTACCGAAAGGCATATTGTCGCGCACAATTTTTAAGTCGTCTCCCACATTGGCGAGTTTGGAATGTGAATTGGATGGCTTTACGTCATCCGACATTTCAATATCATCGGATTTTGACCTGCCGATCACCTTTTCCTGTTCGCTTACCGGTATTCCTTTCCATGCTTTCAGGTCGTGAATATATTTTTGAACGAAGAGATAACTGCAACCTTTGTAAGTGGGATCTTCATCGCCAATGATTCCGAAAAATTCGCGTTCGGCATCGTGGGGATTTTCGGTGCCGTCAACGAAGCCGAGAATAGTTCTGCTATCCCAATAGCGGAAGCCATGAATTTCTTCAATGCAATCGGCGAATTCCAAAAGGAGATCTGAAAGAGCACCGGCGGCATCGATACAAAAACTTTTCACGTCAGACCTGATATGAAAATGCAGGTCCCCCGGTGTCGACACCGCGGTATATTTTTTGCCAGCGATGGGAGCGAATTCTTCAAATTCTTTGGGCAAAGGTTTAGGAAGATCCAGCGAGCGCCATGCATTATAGCCAATTCCAATTACAACACTGGCCTTCGCATTCGGAAAGCGCACATTGGCGGAATTATTAAGATTGCTGATCAGTTTGCAAACTTTCTTAAACCCATCATTGGGAGAAACCTCTTTCCTAAAATTCCAAACCATAAAAATGCAATGGTTATTCGGATAGTCGAGGACATTTTGCGAATTCGGGAACATAAATTTAATCTTAGTGAATTGGATTGATTATTCTCTAAGATCAAATTAGGAAAGATTGGCGGGATTGCAAATTTGGACTTATTACTAAAAAGCGAAGGAAGTGACTGTTGAAAAGAATTATTTTTCTCCTAGTCGAAGAATTCCGATATAGCAGTCGAATTCAATGACTTTCTTAAAATCTCTATCCCATATCGAGAATTTATTATGCTCTCCCCAAATTTTTGAAACTATTTCCATTACAAACTCTTTTGAGGTCATGAAAGACTCGGTTCTGGTCCAGGAAACATATAAAAAGTCTTCAGAAAAATGATGCTCTATCTGGCTATTAATGAAACCCAATTTGACGTCCTTGCCATCTCCACAATATAGCCATTCACTGTCGCCATGCCTGTGCCATTGCACGGAACTAATAAAATATTTACTTCGGGCATAAATCAATCGGGAATCCATTGGCAGAATACTAGGTACTTTACTGGATTTAAATCTTAATTGATATCAGCAATTGTCCTCCCAGCCCATCCCTAATAATTCGTTGTAAAGTAGAAAAGCGAACGTCTTTTAAATCTTTTTCCAGTTTGGAGATATATGATTTATTCGTTCCGGAAAGCTGCGCTACCTGTTCCTGGGTTAAACCTTTTTCCTGCCTCGCTTGTTGAATCAAAACGCCCAATCGAAATACTTCATACTCCTTATCAAATTTTTTGCGCTTTTTTGTCCCTTTTGGTCCTACTTTATCATCTAAAAATTCTTTAAGACTGATTAGATTTTTTTTCTTCATAATATTCCAATTTGATTCTTTCTGCTTTTCGAATCTCCTGGTTAGGCGTCTTTTGAGTTTTTTTCTGAAACCCATTCCCAACTATCACAAGATTGTTATTGTCAAAGAAGCAGAAAATTCGATAAATATTATTTCCCACCTGAACCCTTATTTCATATAGGCCATTAGAATCCTCTAAATGTTTTAAATAGATTTCAGGAACTCGATCAAGCGATTCAATGATCTATAGTGTCCAAAGAATATTCTTTTGGGCTTTACGATTTAGTTTTTCATAAAACTCTCTGAAATAGTGTCGGTAAAAAAGATCTCACGGCTCATGGCTCACATTGTAAAATTAAGCAAAGTAGTCCAATTGGACAACTAATAAAATTTGAAAGATTTATTGTCCGGGATTTTTTCAGGTTCCCCTTGCATCGAAACTATGATTTACTCATAAGTTTTGGAGATTTTATAGAAAAGAAAATTCACCTTAAATCGTGAGGCTTTTCTTATTAATTAGAACCAAAATTCGTTTCAATATCAATACTCATTGGAATAGTTAACCCGCCAGGAATTTTCGGATTATCTTTTATTTCAGCAGTTCCGCTGAGTTTCTCGGTCATTGCAGATTCTACGACCCAGCCTGTTTTGTTGTCAACCTTTATGGATGTGTTCACGCTCCCTTTGATAGAATATTTGATTGGCATGCCATTAACCATCATGTATTTATCATGGTCAATCGTCAGGAGATTTCCTGATCCTTTAATGAGATTATAATTATCTGCCTTTTCTTTGTATTCATAAGTAGTTACCACATCCGCATCCATTCCTGAAGCGAGCTTTGTTTTTGTGGTCCATGTATTACCTGGTGATACTGGAACGTTTGCATAAATTGCAGTAATCATTTCGAAACTTCCTTTAAAAGCTTTCTCGCCGTATGATTGCATTAGCTGCGCTTTCAATTGTGCTTTTTTAATTGAATCAATTTGAGGAAATCTGTCAAACAGGTGAGAGAAAATATTGTCGAGATTTTGTACCTCAATAATTTTACCTGCTTTTGTCATTCTGATGTTAAATGGTTTATCCTTCATTGAGCTCAAGATCGTTGACACAACATCATTTGTGTCTTTCCCTTCCGAGATGAATGTCTTTTCTCCATTTGGAGATTTTACCGTAAAGGATAGCTCTTTATACAATACAGACATTGAATAGATGGAATCTTTTAGACCAGTAACAATAAATATATTTCTGCAGCCAACGGTCATGTCAGTATTAATTTTCTGTCCATTTATTTGCTGTGTGATTTTTGTCCTGGATTGTTGTGAAAGTGTGTAACTCTCTCCGATAACCAAATTGAAACCAAGTTTTTGTTTTTGGGCAAATGTGAATTGAATGAATGACAATAGGGTAAGGACTAAAATTAATTTTTTCATTTGTGGTGTTATTTAAATGTTCAGGGATTATTGGGTTTAAAATCAATGGCTCGTTGAATTCAAATGTTCAGAAACCATCGCTAAAAAATCATTTAATTCCGATTTATCTTTAAAGGCTTTTTTTTGAATAACATGAGCGTCATTCTGAGATATGAACAGAAATATGAAATGAGTTGACTCACGGCTTCTGATAAATTTACTCCAGGGCGTATCATATTGAAATCCCTTCCCTGATTTTTTCATCCCCCAGGGGTTGAAAGTATAAACTACATTTCTGAAATGATTAGGCTTAAATAATTTCAGAAGAATTGATATCAGAACGAGCAAAATCAAAAAACCTATCGACAAAAAAAACGGACCAGAAAAACACTTAAGAATTACCAGCGGCCAATTTGTCTTAATGTTATCAGGAGAAGGTATGCCCAACAGAGAGCTTGCAGCACTTGCAATAAATGTTACCACAAATATGAACCTTATCATTTTCATACCTGGAAGCAGGTAAATGGTTGCGTTGATAAATTCTCTAAGCTTCCAATTTTGTTTAATTGTAAAAGTAGAATCCATAAAAATTCCAATTGATTTTTGAAATAGTTATCCAATACTCAATAATCAGTAATCTGTTCATCAAAAAAAGCAGACATGTATACTTTGGTTTTCACTTATGGTAGGAATATCTGCACCCGCAAACAACCCGTAGCCAACTCCATATTAGGAAGCATCTTTTCCAATGAGTTTGGAACCATAAGCTGAGCGTGAGAAGAAAGGGAGCAAATAAAAATGAGGCAAAAGAATGTGGTGATCTTTTTCATTGTTAGCGTTTAAGATTGAAAATAATAGTTACTAATATATAAAAATCATTCGGAGAATCAAATACTGTATTTGGTTTTGATCCTTTTATTATCGCAATATCAAAGCCGGAACCTTAGTAAGATCCTGGCCATGTATTTCTAACGGATCTAAATATTCTTGTATGGGATTTTTTATTCATTTGCCGAAAACTCCCCTCAAATAGCGGGGTTTTTCCCATTGAAAATATTTGAGTTGATACTAGATTTGTATTGGCAATCGCAAGCCTTGATCATAAAAATGGATAGCGATTTCAATTAAACGTGGTGTGAGAATTTATATTTCCGTAGCAGACTGTCCATATTTGGGCGACAGGTTTGTTATTGACAAAGAAGAACACCAATCCGCAGTGTGGATCGAAGCTGGCTGCACTGGGTTGACCATAAGATTGTTTATCACCGATTTTTGAAATGAGTTGTTGCACTGTAAGATTGTCCAATAATATCTGATTACCATCGAATATGTTCGCCAGTAGTGTCGATTGATGGGTTATATGGCTGAATATCTTTAAATGCGTCCCTGAATTTCTCTTGAAACTTTAAATACTTTCGAGCTCTGAACGAAATCTTATTTCTAAGTTTTTCGTAGACAGGATCTTTAGTATTCCAGATCTCCATCAAAGCATGGTCCTCGACCCATCCAATATTTAAGTTGCATGTAAATTTGGGTATCCGATTGAGCAATGTATCAAATAATTCTGCGCTCGAAGGACTATTTTGTGCAGCCAAAGCTGTAATAAAATCTGTTGAACTTGCGCGATTGTCATCGTTACCAGTAAATCCATCTTTGTCATCTCCGGAAAATCTATAAAATCTCAGGCGATGATATTTCTTAAAGACATCTGTGTATGCAGTATCGGGAAATTCTTTCATCAATCGGAATGATACAAAGCTCATTCTGTAATAATTTTTTAGGAACTTCTCTTTGATAATTTTCACATCTTCCTTTTTTCTGAATTTGGCAAGTCCATATAGTGCATATTCAATATCGTCAAACCCCATTTCATATCCATCATAACTGAGGCGACGAGGTCGAGTTGCCATCTCCTTAATTAGGCTATAGTATTTTTCCTGAGGAGCGATTTCAAGTAAAATAGTATAGGCAGATCTTAAGTAATTGTATTTTGTAAGGACCAGTTCAATTGTTTTATTTAAGGATTGGCTAGATTCCCAACGATATTTCTTTAGAAGATCATCCGAAATCATTCTCCACGAAACCCCAAATTCGCCTACATCGTATGCGACAATTGCCGTATCATCCAGGTGATTCATCACAACATCAAAATGGTTGAATGATTTTCTGTCTAACATCACACGCAGTGCAGACGCCCTTAATACAGGATGTTCTGACTTGCTTAATCTGATAAGTTCTTCATCTGTTACTATTTTCCACATGTTGTAGCCATATACTCCTACAATATCCTTTGAGACTATTAGTGCCAAATAAGGCTGAAGAGATTTTCTGAAATCTTGAATTAAATAATGATTACCATGATTGCTTTTGCACGAGAAGAGCAAGATGGTCAGCAATGGTGCATAGAGTCGTCGAAGGTTCAGCATGATTGGTTATAGGAAGATGCGCGGATTGAAATATTCCATAAATTATCTTCAATACCAATCATAATACCGAAAACTCCTCTCAAATCATGGGGTTTTTCCCATTGAAATCATTTGTATGCGTTCTAGTTTTGTGAAGCGAATTTTTGTAGATGTTTGCCTGTCCTTAAATCTGTCTGGCGGAGAGCGGGTGCAAGTCCCGCACTCGGAAATCTATACCAGTTCGCAGCACCGCCTGACTTTAATACTATTTTATGAGTAGATGAAATTTCAAAGAGTTGATCTATTTCAATTTGTTTAATTCTCAATATTGTTTAGGCCTTTCTTTTAATAAACCAAGTCGGCCAATTCTTTTTTCCTCCGGGGCCTTGAATTTTTTTTGAAACAATTTTTCCATTCCGAATCATATATAATTTTTGTCTTTTAGAATATAATTTACTGGGAAAAAGGCTTGAATCCTGCCTTGCAGTTGATAAAGACATTCCTTTAAATTGTTCCCAAGTAAATTTCTCTGGAGCTTCGTTTATTGATAAGAACAGTCCATCAACTGCTAGGGCTTTTGAAGGTGGAGTATTATTTGTTTTATCAAATATTGCAGGTGGAATATTGCTTATTGTGTCGAATATTGGATTCGTATGGAAATATATTGTGTCATTTTTCATTGCCCATTCACCCTTTGACCAAGTATATTCAAAACAAATTCGGTATGTAAACTTAAAGGTGCTGTCTGAATTGAGAAAGATTTCAGTTCCAAATGCATTGTAATAATGACCAACCAAATGTTTTTGCGCAGATAAATTTAAATGAATGCAAATATAAAATGAGACTAGAATAATTCTCTTCAGAGGCTTGATTCTTACCATGGCCATTTCGGTCGATTTAGAAATAGATGCGTCATGGGAATAAATTACATAAATAAGTTTTAAAGCAGGCTAGTACAACCAATACAACACACTACAAGCAACAAACCACCAACCACTAACATCGTCCCCAGTAAGATTTCTCGTCCCGATGACTATCGGGATGCCGGAAGCGCAGGGCTCGAATGACCTGCGGAAGTATCAAGCAAGAGAAAGGGAAAGAGAGGCACTAAGTAACAACACCAGACTAAATGCTACAAACTACAAGCAACAAACCATCAACCACTAACGTCATCCACAGTAAGATTTCTCGCACCCCGATAGCTATCGGGGCTCGGAGAGCATAGGCCTCGAAATGACAACGTGAAAAGGAAGGTGAGTGCACGGGACTCGAAATGACCTGCGGAAGGATCAAGCAAGAGAAAGTGAAAGAGAGGGGCTAAGCAAGACCAGACTAAATGCTACAAGCAACAAACCACCAACCACTAACATCATCCCCAGTAAGATTTCTCGTCCCGCTGACTATCGGGATGCCAGAGGCACGGGGCTCGAAATGACGTATGAGTGAAAATAGTATTTGTGCCAAAATTTGATAGGATTTATGAGAAAAACTTTGCGTGCTTTGCGCACCTTTGCGACTTAGCGTGAGGCCTTCCGCACTATAGTTTCTCGCAAAGGCGCTAAGTACCGCGAAGCCGCGGGACTCTTATCCAAGATCCAATATCCCTGGCTGCGGCAGGCAGGCGACCCCGATAGCAATCGGGGCTTTGCGTCCTTGCGTGAGGCCTTCGCTTACTTAATATGAAGTGATTGAATAATCTTTTCGGCTTCGACTTCCCATTTCTTTTGAAGCCTCGTCGTGCAATTGAAAGTAAACATCACCACCCTGCCATCAATAGCAACAAAATTGTAGTAGTTGAAAATTTTTAGATCACGAGCCTGCGTGATCATCTTGAAATAAGATACCCTCTTTCCATTAATCGTCTTGATTCCCTGGGCCTGCACTTCCAGGTTCGGACGATTTTCCCTGATCGCGTTTAATTGAAAATCTTTGAATTCTTCAAGCTGACTTTCATCAATTGGCTGACCGGTATTTCTCATAATCAAATTGACTTCGCCGCTGGCATCACTAAGCGCGAATTCCGGCCTGGGGGCAGTGGGGTATTTTAATTTCCATAACTCGTCCGACATCGGCTTCAACGTATTTGGAACTACCAAACTCACTTTGCCGTCGAGCAATTTGAGCGTGTCCGATTGTGCAACACTAAAAATGGGAAATAGTAATACTAATAATAATTTCATGACAAGAATTTCACGCGAAGTCGCAAAGTAAGCAATCCCGATGGCTATCGGGACGCAAAGATTCTTCGAAATAACTTTGCGGTCTTAGCGGAACTTAGCGCCTCCTATGTTTACAAAATAGTTCTTTGAGATAAAGTTAAGATACCAATAGATTTGAATAAATAAGTGAAAAGGG
>PSRI01000071.1 GCA_003175935.1 Bacteroidota bacterium | reverse complement strand
CTTCAACAATTGCATTCGTTTATAGGCGAATGGAACGCACATGGAGCTAAGGTAAAGGGATACGCCAATGTTTTTTTTGGATGGTTTATAGTTTTAATTGCTGATGAAACTGTTGCTGGAGTAAGCGGATGCAGTACGGATAGCTCAGTCAGGCAAATGAAACTGATTGAACAAAAATTAAATATCAATTTATTCGAGAGACAAAATCTTGCATTTTTGGTTGATGACGAGATACAATTGTTTCACCTGAATCAAATAAAGTCACTTTTGGAATCGGGATCTATAACGGGGGAAACGGTTTATTTCAATAATCTTGTTCAATCCCTGACTGAGCTCAGGCAAATCTGGATGGTTCCTTTGAAAGATAGTTGGCTGGGAAAAAGATTTGAAATTCCTTTGACTGTTTCCTAATTTCAGCTCCTGCACTATGCGGGAGTAGCTCACCTGGTAGAGCGACAGCTTCCCAAGCTGTAGGTAGCGGGTTCGAGTCCCGTCTCCCGCTCCATCTCTTCTTTTAATTAAGAACATTTGTCCCCTGCCAAACTGGCATTTTTTTGTTGAAATTGGCTATCTTTGCCCACTCAAAAACATGTTTGAATGTTGGATTTGATGCGACATGCTACTCATGACGAAAACAGGCAGGGAGAATCTTTCGCTCCTTTTGCTGAAGATCCCAATGAGTATGGTAAGAAGTTTTATATCGAGAGTTATGGATGCCAGATGAATTTCGCTGACAGTGAGATTGTAGCTTCTATACTCAATGAATCCGGATTTGGGGCCACACGAAATTACGAAGAGGCAGATCTTGTTTTGCTAAACACCTGCTCCATTAGAGAAAAAGCCGAACAAACAGTGAGGAAGAGACTTACAGAGTTCAGGAAGATGAAAAAGCAGCGACCGGGAGTTTTGGTTGGAGTATTAGGTTGTATGGCTGAAAGACTTAAATCAAAGTTTTTGGAAGAAGAACAATTGGTTGACCTGGTAGTGGGCCCGGACGCATATAGAAGTCTTCCGGGCTTGATTGTCGAAGCCGAAGAAGGACAAAAAGGCGTTAATGTTTTACTAAGCAGGGAAGAAACTTATGCGGATATATCTCCGGTTCGACTGGAATCAAACGGAGTTTCAGCATTTGTAAGTATCATGCGTGGCTGCAATAACATGTGCTCCTTTTGTGTAGTGCCATTCACGCGTGGAAGAGAAAGAAGCAGAGATGCTGAATCTATAATTAAGGAATGTGAAGCACTTTTTAATTCAGGCTACAGAGAAGTCACTTTATTAGGACAAAATGTTGATAGCTATTACTGGGATCCGCTTCAGGCGGTACAGAGCCAAAATAATAATGCAAACCCTGCACAGGATGCGGTGACTTTTGCAAAACTCTTAGAAAGGGTTGCCCGAATCTCTCCACTCCTGCGCGTTCGATTTAGTACTTCACATCCAAAAGACATTACTGATGAAGTGTTGCTCACCATGAGCAGGCACGAAAATATCTGCAAATACATTCATCTGCCTGTACAAAGTGGTTCCAACAGAATTTTGCAATTAATGAACCGCACTTATACGCGGGAATGGTACTTGGCTAAAGTGAACCGCATTAAAGAACTTATGCCTGATTGCGGAATCAGCAGTGATATCATTGCAGGATTCTGCACCGAAACAGATGAAGATCATTTGGACACACTGAATTTAATGGAATCATGTGGATATGATATGAGTTACATGTTCTTCTACAGCGAAAGGCCTGGAACACTCGCACAAAGAAGGTATAAAGATGACATTCCGGAATCTGTGAAAAAGAAAAGACTTGACGAAATTGTAAAACTACAGAACAGGCTTTCTTTAAAAAGTAATCAGTCGGATCTTGGAAAAACTTTCAAAGTCTTAATTGAAGGCGATTCTAAAAAAAGTGATGGCGACTGGATGGGAAGAAGCACACAAAATAAAGTGGTCGTTTTTTCAAAAAATGGATCGAATCATAAAAAGGGCGATTATGTTCACGTGAAAGTGACAAGTTGTACAGGAGCCACGCTTCTGGGAGAAATGATTTAGTCTGGCGTGAATGAATCGAATAAATTTTTTAGAATGGAAATACAATCAGTAAAAAACAGATTTGGAATTATTGGGAATTCGCCGGCATTGAATTACGCTTTGCAGGTTGCTTCCCAGGTGGCGAACACAGACCTTACTGTAATTATTTATGGCGAAAGTGGAGTTGGTAAAGAAGCATTTTCACAGGTTATCCATTCCCTTTCTTCAAGAAAACATAATCCGTTTATTGCAGTAAACTGTGGTGCAATTCCGGAAGGAACCATAGATTCAGAATTATTTGGGCATGAAAAAGGTTCTTTCACCGGGGCAGTCGATAGCAGGAAAGGATACTTTGAAACTGTAAACGGAGGAACTATTTTCCTTGATGAAATTGGTGAACTTCCATTGGGTACGCAGGCCAGATTATTAAGAGTGCTTGAAACGGGTGAATATATTCGTGTTGGTTCTTCAAAGGTTCAAAAGACGGATGTGAGAGTGATTGCAGCAACTAATAAAGATCTTTTGGAATTGACCAGAGCTGGAAGGTTCAGAGAAGATTTATATTACAGGCTCAACACCGTACCGATCAGGGTTCCTTCGCTTGCCGACCGAAAAGAAGATATCATACTATTGTTTCGGAAGTTTGCAACAGATTTTGCAGAAAGGTATAAAACCTCGCCCGTGCAATTGGACGATGAGGCGAAAAATCTGTTAATTAACTACAGCTGGCCGGGCAATGTTAGGGAATTGAAGAATATTGCGGAACAGATTTCAGTTCTTGCAGAAGAAAGAATGGTAACGGGAAAAGAGTTGAAAAGATTTTTACCTGATCATTCTGCAAACAGAATGCCGGTGCTGGCATCAGGAAATGGCAATGTGAGTCATGCTGAATTTGCAAACGAAAGAGAAATTCTTTACAAGCTTTTTTTCGACATGAAAAAAGATGTAACAGAATTGAAGAAGATGTTTGTTGAAGTCTTACAAAATCCGCAAAAGGCCGGGGCCGTCGCAAATTTTACCAAGGAATCTCTTTTGAACGATTTTCAGCCTGTTGCAGAAATCCCTCAAAATAGTTTTGTTCAACCTGCGATCGCACAAAATTCTCAACCCGTATTCATAGAACACCAGGATATTCATGATCACGAAGAAGTTGAAGAGAGTTTGAATATAATGGACAAGGAAAAAGAGCTGATAGTAAAAGCACTAAAGAAACATAAAGGAAAAAGAAAGGATGCTGCTTCGGACCTGGGAATCAGCGAAAGGACTTTATACAGAAAGCTTAAAGAATACGATATTAAAGAATGATATGAACAAATACATTTTCATATTTTTTCTGGCAGTTAGTTCCATCTACTCCACCTGCAGTTACACTTTCAAAGATGTAAGCATACCTGCGGAAGTAAAAACTGCAAAAGTGAATTACATAGATAATCGTGCAAGGTTTGTGAATCCTCAGTTGAGTCCTCAATTGACCGATAAACTTCGTCAAAAAATTATCAGTCAAACAAGACTCACATTAGTAAATGGAGATGACGCTCACTATGAAATTAGCGGTACTGTAACTGATTTTTCAGTGACCACATCAGGTATTAGTGGACAGCAGGCATCGAGTAACAATCTCAACATTACAGTACATGTAATTTTCAAAGATCGCCTGGATGAAAAAAAGAATTTTGAAACTGATATAACCCGAAATTTTCCTTTCCCCGCATCCACAAGTTTTACCGATGCTCAAAATCAACTGCTGGGTGATATTGTGAAAAATGTCACTGATGATATTTTCAATAAAGTATTCTCTAACTGGTAAGCCGGTCGTATCTTCATCGAATGAATCCGGATATTCATATCATATATAAAAAATTATTTGGCAAAAATTCGCCAGATGAAATCGATATGGATGAATTGATCAGCATGTCTGAACAATATCCATACTATCCGGTATTACAATATCTACTTGCGGAGAGAAAAAAATCAATTTCAGATCCTTCATTTGATGTGCAAATAGCTAAGACTGCAGTCTTCTTTAGCAATCCGCACTGGCTGGCCTGGTTAATGGAAAAAAGGCAGAATGCTTCTGATATGGGAACTCGAATTCCCGGGGAAGGGCACGCAGAAAAAGCTGAAGTTTTTCAAACCGAATCACAGGCGGAAACTTCAATTTCTCAAGCAGGTTTCAATGAAGCAATAGTGGAAGAAATGAAAGAAGAAGAGGAGCAAAATGCAACGAAAGAGCCGGTTACTATGGAGAATTATGCGGAGGACCAGAATGGAGATCCAGCTATCCCTGATAGAGATGAAACGATTAAGGAGCCCCAAATAGAAAAAGAAATCCATTCGGAGACCTCTATAGTTGAACCGGGGCATAATGGGCATGATGAATTATTGAATCAAACCCTGGAAAATGAAAATGAAGGGCCTGGTGCTAATATGGTTGAAATTGCAGAATTCTATAGCAATAATCATATTGAAGAAGAAAAAATTGAAGACCGAATTGAAGAGCAACAGAATATAGATCTGGAAACGAATGCTGATGAAGAAATAAGCTTGCCAGCGAATGAATCTGAGAATACTCAATCAGTTGAAGATTTAATAGCGGAGGCGGATGCTTCTTTAATTGAGGCACAGGAAGAGTCAGGATCAAATGAAACTGACGAAATCCTCTCTTCCATAAGAGGAGAATTGGAAGCGCTTAATTCTGAAAATGGTACGGAAAAGATTGAAAAAGTTCATCAATCTACAGAAGAAATTTCTCAGGTAATACAGGAAGAAACTAATGCGGATAATCATGATGAAAAGCCTGAATTAAATGAGATTGAACACCAACTGCCAGAAAAAAGGCATTTGATTGATATTGAAGTTCCGTTCATAAGTATTCCTACTCCTCTGGCATCGACTGAAAGTGACAAAAATGAATCACATGAAGAGGAGCTCGAAAAAGACCCCAGGTTTGAAGAAGAACCAAATGAACCATTACCTGAAATAAAGCTCCCGGATTTCAAAAGCAATATAACTCCTGCAGCAATTTCTAACGAACCGCTTGTTCCCATTGAGCCATTATACACGGTTGATTATTTTGCCTCGCAGGGTATAAAACTGAGTGCAGAAGAAGAATCGAAAGATAAATTGGGCCAAAAACTCAAGAGTTTCACGGAATGGCTCAAAACCATGAAAAAAATACACCCGGACAGGCTGGAAAAGAATATGGATGATGTTACAAATGAAAAAATTCAAAATATAGCGGAACATAGTAATGCATCGGGTGAGGTGTTTACAGAAGCCATGGCCGAGGTGTTTGCGAAACAGGGATTGAAGTACAAAGCAATAGAAGTATACCGTAAATTAAGTTTGCTGAATCCCGATAAAAGCCATTATTTTGCAGCGAAAATTAAAGATTTAAACGGATAGTGATATGACAATTCTTTTCCTGATTTTGATCATTCTGGCCTGTGTGCTGCTTGGTTTGATCGTGCTGATCCAAAATCCTAAAGGCGGCGGACTTGCTGGTAATATTGCAGGTTTCAGCAACCAGTTTATGGGCGTTAAACAAACCACAGACGTACTGGAAAAAGGTACCTGGATTTTTGCTACCATTATTGGTATTCTTTGCCTCACCTCTTCTTTATTTCTCAAAGGAGGTGGCAGCGAGGTTAATGGCAGGTTGAAAAATGTTTCTACAAACCAGCAACAAACTATTCCTTCTGCTACTCAGCCACAGCCCAGCCAACAACCCGCTGGAGGCGCTACACAGCCAAACCAAACTCCGACTCAACCATAATAATAGAAATTTAATCACGTTATTAATTTATATAGAACCCTGCTAAATCTGGCAGGGTTTTTTGTTTATTTGATTCCGAATTTGAGAATATGGTCAAAAAAATACTTCTTTATTCTTTTCTGGTAATTCTGATTGTAGCCGCGGTGGCAGCCTGGAAATTACTGGGCCCTGGAACTTCGTTTGAGGGCAACCGATATTTCCTCTACATAAAAACCGGCAGTAATTTTTCGGATGTAATGCAGGATATAAGAAAAGATAAGGTGCTAATCAGTCCCTGGCTATTTGAAAAACTTTCTGAAAGGGCAGATTTACCCGAAAAATTAAAAGCAGGTAAATACGAAATTACCAGGGGCATGAATTTAATAAATGTGGTGAGGATGCTTCGCAATGGCAGGCAATCGCCCGTAAACCTCATTATTACCAAATTGAGGACAAAAGAAGAATTTGCAAAATTTGCGGGACATCAATTGGAATGCGATTCAGCTGCCATTATCAGTCTCATGGAAAACCCTGATTCTACCAAAAAATTTGGAGTGGATTCAAACACTGTAATGACTTTGATTATTCCCAATACCTATACCATGTATTGGAACACTACGCCTTCAAAACTCATTCGAAGATTATATTCCGAATCGGAAAAATTCTGGAATGAAGAAAGAAAAGACAAGGCAAGGAAATTAGGATTAACTACCGGCCAGGTATACACGCTTGCCTCAATTGTTGAAGAAGAAACAAACAAGCACGATGAAATGCCCCTGATCTCAAGTGTATATCTAAACCGGGTGAATAAAGGAATGCGTTTGGGAGCTGATCCAACAATAAAATTTGCTGCCAGAGATTTTGCGGCCAGAAGAGTAACTCTGAAAATGATTAGCGAAACTTCTGAATCACCTTACAACACTTACAGAAATGCAGGTCTGCCACCCGGGCCAATTTGTACTCCATCAATTAAAACCATCGATGCCATATTGAGCACAGAGCCCACTAACTATCTGTATTTTTGCGCGAAACCTGATTTTTCAGGATACCATGCATTTGCTGAAACAGATGCCGAACATTTGAAAAATGCCAGGGCCTATCAAAAAGCCCTCGACAGTCTTCAAATACGGTAATCCTTCTAATAAATTTTCTGATTTTACTTTTCCTGGTTTTTAGGAATCATCTATATTAGACCGGATGACCAAGTTGGAAAGAATAATAGTCAAATCCCCGCCTATTGCATTTCTGGTTCGGAAATCAAAGGCTACCGTATTTCCAGGATTTCACGGCATCTATTTATACGATGTCGTTAAATTTTTGATGCAGCAAATTCGTAAAGAAGGATTGAATGTAAGGGCCGCTGCTATTTCATTCAATTTGCTGATGGCGCTTCCTCCCTTACTCATTTTTTTATTCACCCTGATCCCCTATTTTCCTTTTCATAAAGAATTCTCAAGGGAAATTATTCGCGTTACCAAAGACCTCACGCCTAACCAAACTACTTTTATTTGGGTGAGAGATTTTATCGACGGATTTACTCGTCCGAGAGGCGGCTTGTTGTCATTTGGTTTTATTCTGGCCGTTATATTTTCTTCAAACGCGATGATTGGTGTTATGCGTTCATTTGACCGGTCCCTGCATATCATGAACAGGCAAAAACGTAATTTTTTTAATTTTCGCTGGACAGCTATAAGACTTACTTCCATCATAGTAATGCTTTTTATTGCATCATTGCTGATTTTAATCACACAAAAAACACTTGTAAGATTTGTTCACATCGAAAATAAAACCCTGGCCTGGTTCTTATCTTCTTTAAGGTGGTTGGTGATCATTGCCCTTTTCTATTATGGCATTGGATTTATTTACCGTTACGCGCCAGCAGTTGAAAAGAAATGGAAAATTGGATCTCCGGGTACAACCCTGGCGACGACCATGATGGTTCTTGTCTTTATTATATTCTCGTTCTGGGTTAACAATTTTGGCAATTACAATAAAGTATATGGGTCTATCGGCACTGTGCTCATTCTTATGTCAACTATTTTTCTGAATTCACTAATTCTACTTGTTGGATTCGAACTCAATGTGAGTATCAATTATCTCCGGACTCAGGCCGAGTTGCGCCAGGTTAAAGAAGAAAAACTGGCATAGTCCTGCAAGCTTTCCAGTGGAGTTAAATTACACGGCGGATCAAATGTAATTGTGATTGACAACAACAACAATGCATATACATCCCTGACTCAACTATTCGCCAGATGCACGAGATGAATTTTCATCCTGATCTGAATTTAGCATCCAATTCTCGAAAATTTGAGTTAATTGCGGATCAGAAAGAGATTGATGGTTATAGTGGCCAGCCAGACTTTTTTGCCTGTAGGCTTCATAAATAGTAACAGCACAGGCCACAGAAATATTTAGGGAGCGGATCATTCCTACCTGGGGAATTTGAAAACAACCATCTGCCACTGCAAATAATTCATCACTAACTCCAGAATGTTCGTTTCCAAAAACAAGCGCGATTGGAATGGAGAAATCAATATCGTATAGATTCGAAGAATCCTCTGAAAGTCGGCTGGCAAGTATTTTGAAATTCCTGGCTTTAAGCTCGCGGAGGCAATCTTCAAGTTTCGAGTGTTGGTGAATAGTGAGCCATTTAGCGGCGCTCGAAGAACTGCGGCGCCCCCATTTTTTGTGTCGGGGTATGGCAGTATTCAACACATGTATTTCCTGAATCCCAACGGCGTCACAGGATCGCATAACCGCAGAAATGTTATGTGGATCAAAAACATTTTCCAGGACCACCGTTAGGTTTGCCTGACGCCTGGCAAGTGTTTTTATAATGCGTTCTTTGCGCTCCGGTGTCATAGGTGTAATATAAATCCTTATGGGCGTATTGCAAAGGTTAGGATACCAAAGTGGGATTAGTACTACCAAAATGGGTTCACCAGCGACCCAAGATTTTAGAATGGCGTAACTTAGATAGCAGGATATACCCGGGTCTGTGGGCGATAACAAAAACTTTGCGACAAAGAAATTTCCAATTAGTCTGTATGTTAAATCAACTTTTATGTTCAAAGAAAAATACAATCAAGGTAAAAAGCTTCGTAATAAAACGCCGAGAAATTCTCATGCACATTGGAAAGTTCCAAAGAAGCGGTTTTCTGTTGAAAGCATGATTGAAAAATCCAACTACGATCGTTTGCCTGATTTAATTCCGATCCGCCATTTCAGGATGACCGGATCGCCTTTTATTTTTTATCGGGCAACTGCATCACTAATGGCTCGAGATCTTTCTTATACTCCATCGTCAGGCATTAAAGTGCAGGCTTGCGGAGATTGTCATCTTATGAACTTCGGAGTCTTTGCCACGCCAGAAAGAGCGCTTATTGCTGATATAAATGATTTTGATGAAACTAATCCAGGGCCATGGGAATGGGATCTTAAAAGGCTAGCAACAAGTTTTATGCTCGCCTGTCGCGAAAAAAATTTCAGTGAAAAGGAAGGACGCAACATTACAATGGAGCTTGTGTCATCATATCAAAATAAGCTTAGTGAATACTCACAAATGAATTTTCTGGAACTGTGGTACACAAAGTTTACCCTGGAAGATATCCGGAAAATGTCATCCGACAAGAGGGTACAGGACGCGGTGGAGACAATGCTTGAAAAAGCTTCAACACAATCTCATGACCGTGTTCTTTATAAGATTACTCAAAAATCTCTTTCGCACCACGAAATCTCCAATCAGCCTCCGTTGGTCTATCATCCCATCAAAGTAAAAGAGTCTATGGAAATGATCAATCAATTCATGGGCAAATACAAAAACACCTTACAGCCGGATAGAAAAAAGTTACTGGATCAATACAGGGTAATAGATGTCGCGCTCAAAGTAGTTGGAGTGGGAAGCGTTGGAACAAGATGCTATGTAGTGTTGCTGATGAATCATAATGATGAACCAATTTTTGTGCAGGTGAAGGAAGCGCGTCAGTCAGTTCTTGAACCATACACAGAGAAAAGTGTCTATTCGCACCAGGGCGAACGCGTTGTACAAGGTCAGCGAATCATTCAGGCCGCAAGTGATATCTTTCTTGGCTGGTCAATGGGTCCTGCAGGACGACATTTTTATTTGAGGCAATTACGAGACAAGAAAATTTCTTTTGAGGTTGAAAGCTATAAAAAGTTTGGACTTACGATTTATGCACGATTATGCGGATATATTTTGGCGCATGCTCATTGCAAATCTGCGCAGGGCCCGCTAATATGCGGGTATATTGGCAAAGGAGAAGAGTTTGCAGAAGCTATTGTTAACTTTGCTGCAGGGTACGCAGATCAGACCGAAAAGGATTACGAAGATTTTATGAAAGCAATTAAGAAGGGAAAACTCGCGATTAAAGAAGAAATAGTGCAGTAAGAACTATGAGAATGATCCCACAAACAAGATTCCTGTAATGAATTTGTCTTTTGGCTCTCAACTTCAGTATTGAATTTTCGACCAGCGTTATGATCTCAAGATTACCTGTCCTGGAGAGTCCGGACTTTATTGTGTTTTTTGTAGAGACTTTTCTATTTTCTCAAGTAGTTCCAGTTGTTTTGCCTGGGTTTCATATAACACTTTCATTTGTTCCTTCTGCATTAAGTCAATTTTTTGGTGAAGGCTTCTCACCTGCAATTCGGCTTTGAGGTTGACCATGTAATCATTTTCATTTCTTTTTCTGTCCCTTTCTTCTTTTCGGTTTTGGCTCATCATGATTACTGGAGCTTGTAAAGCGGCAATGGTAGATAAAACCAGGTTCATGAGGATAAAGGGGTATGGATCAAATTTATTTGCAGCGTAAGAATTGAAGACAATCCATACTAATAGTATAATCGAGAATGAAATGATAAAGTTCCAGCTTCCTCCAAATCTTGCTACTTTATCGGATATGCTTTGTCCTCTGGTTAAAATTTCTTCAGGCTCATTTAAAAGATTGTCAACTACCAGTTTTTGTTCATTAATGGAATCCTGAACGATTTCCTGGAGCCTGGAAATTTGTTCCTGAGCTGATTGGGTAATGTGAGATTTTGCAGTATCCATAATAGATGATTTTGATATTAAGATAATATTTCTATTTCTTATTGTTCAGCAATATGGATGTTCACTCCTTATGAATACATGCAAACCTAAAAAATAATTAAGAGAAGAGGCAACTTCATAAACCAGGCGAGAGAATATTTTGAAATTATTCTTTCATCACTCACTATTATCACTGTGTAAACAGTCTTGCCTGTGCTGGTGTTGCCTCTCTTATTTTCGGCAAAAACCCAGAAGAATCCTAAGGCTGTAACACCTTGTCAATTACATGAATTACCCCATTGTCTGCAACGATATCAGTTGCAACAATATTTGAAGCAGATGCATTGCCGTTTCCTTTCACTTTTGCACCGCCGCTTAATGTAATAGTAACTGTACCTCCTCCTGCGGTTGTAGGTTTAGCGCCTTCCATTAAATCAGAAGAAAACACACGGCTGCTCAGAACATGATAAAGGAGTATCGGCTTTAGCACATTCGGATCTGCAGACTGAATTGATTCGATGGTAGGAAAGCCGGCATCGATAAATGCCTGGTTGGTAGGTGCGAATACAGTGAGCGGACCAGGAGCTGTTAATGCGTTTACAATATCTGTTCCAGCCCTCTGTACCGCTGCAACCAGATAAGTGAAATTGGGATTTGCAGATGCGGTTTGCACAATGTTACCTGCAGGAGGTAAGAGCACGCGGTCTACAACATGTATTACACCATTACTGGCTTTCACATCTGCTTTTATCACTTTCACTCCATTGATAAATACCCCCGAACTATTTCGCGTTGCAAATGCCACTTTCCCTCCTAATGTCGTGATTTCGGCATTGGGCCCTGCAGGCACACTGGCTGCCAGTACCTTGGTCGTCAGCACGTGATACTGTAACACAGCGGTTAGAAATGCAACCCCATTGTTATCCAGAGCATTAATTTTTGCTTCCGTATCCAAATCCGGCAAACCATCACCATTTAGGTCAACCTTTTTAAATGCATCGTCATTCGGGGCAAAGACAGTAAGATTCGCCGTTGTAGCCAGCGCATTGGCTAAGCCTGCTTTTACTACAGCCGCTTCCAGCAGGGAAAATTGAGGATCGTTAACAACCGTTTCAGTTATATTTTTTTGCATCGGGTTGTTGCCATTGTCTTTATGACAACTCATCATAGTTAGAGAACTTGCTGTTAGGCCAGTCAATAAAACGTTGCTGATTAAACGATAAGACTTCATAATCTGATTTTTAAGTTTTATGTTTTGATTTATCGCAAGGAAATTGATCTTTTGACCTGGAGTTTTCGTTACGTAAAAATTTGTGAGTTCTTCGGCTTCAAGTTGAGCCGTAATGCTGAACTCATCTTTCTAATTAACACGATTCAACATCATTCCGTGAATTACTCATGAGTTTAGCATATTCTTAATTTGCTTCTCGCATCCGCACTAGAAATTCAACCATTTTGCTTACTGCTTTGATCAATTGATGAGCCCATATTCTGTGCAGGAACGAAATTATTTTGTCCAACAAATTTAAATAAAAGTTGAACAAAAATATACTATCTTTGCACTTTAACAAAAAATAAATTCATGCTAAACGGTAAAAAAATATCCGGTCATTGTGAACCCAATGATTTTTCGGTCAGTGATCTGGTGAAAGAAATTGGAGACAATCACATAGGCACAGCAAGCGATACACCTCTTCGAAGCGATGCCTTTGTATTAAGCAATGAGCAGAAAAAAAAGAAAATAGAGGGGCTGTTTAGCCAAATCCTGGAAACGCTCGGACTTGACCTAACTGATAACAGTCTGCGAGGAACTCCGCAGCGTGTTGCCAAAATGTACGTTGAGGAGATCTTCTGCGGACTCGATCCGAACCAAAAGCCAAATGTTACTCTCTTCGATAACAATTTCCAATATAACCAGATGGTTGTGGAAAAAGATATTACAGTGTTCAGCCATTGCGAACATCACTTCGTGCCCATCTATGGTAAGGCACATATTGGATATATTTCTTCCGGCAAAGTCATCGGACTTTCGAAACTCAATCGTCTTGTGGATTATTACGCTCGTCGTCCACAAGTACAAGAGCGACTCACCATGCAGATAGGCCATGCTTTGCAGCAAGTGCTGGGAACGGAAAATGTGGCTTTAATTATAGATGCCAAACACCTTTGTGTAGCTTCGCGTGGCATCCGGGATACACAATCATCAACGGTAACTTCTTTTTATGGGGGCAGGTTTGTAAACAGCACCATTAAAGAAGAGTTCCTTCGTTATTCAGGCATGCCCACGGTTCACTAAATTTGCCGGGAACATGAAACTATACCATATTTCGGAACTTGAACAATTGACAGGAATTAAGGCTCCAACAATTCGTGTATGGGAGCGACGCTACCAACTGATCAGACCTGGTCGTACAGACACCAATATCCGCATGTATGATGATCAACAGGTTCGCAAGTTGCTTAATGTTGCTACACTCCTCTCTAACGGTTATAAGATATCAAAAATAGCCGAGCTGGATGATGAAGATATGCATGCAATGGTACTTGGATTACAGAGCATCACAAGTGCAGAGGACAGTCATGCTTCGGCTTTTATAAACGATCTCGTAATTTCGATGCTTGCCTTTGACGAAGTAAGTTTTGAGAAAAAGTATGCTGCTGCCGTTCGTAGATATGGAATGTTTGACGCCATGATAAAGGTGTTTTACCCATTGCTGCAAAAGATAGGAATTATGTGGACTACTGATGATGCCGTGCCGGCACAGGAGCATTTTGCATCGGGGGTAATGCGGCGTAAGCTCATGGCCGCAACCGATGCTCTGGTATTGAAAAAAAAGAGCCACAAGAAATTTCTGCTTATGTTACCACAGGGTGAGTGGCATGAAATCGGCCTTCTTTTTGCCAATTATATTATCCGCTCTAAAAACATTGAGACCGTTTACCTTGGACAAAACGTACCTTACGAGCATGTAGGTGCCGTGCTTGCCAAGACCAGGATATCGCACATTTTGCTTTTTTTCATAACCAGGCCGGAAAATGAAGACCTTGAAGATATCCGGAAAAAAATGGCTATTCCAAAAAATCTTCCGCTACTTTTTACGGGCAATTCTTCCATAATATCAGACTTGCAGTTCGGCAAGCATACGCATCTATTGCAATCTCCTCAAGATCTTTTGAAATACCTTTAAGAATTCCATGCCTAATACTAATCAGGTTTTTGTTTGAATTAAAACTTATTTCTGCGATGTTATTATCACGAATTATGACAAGGTGGTTTTGATGGGACGCACCTGTTTTTGTATCCACAATATTTACAAGCCTGATGGTGACAGATGCTTGAGAAATTAGTTGCGGTGGAAGCAAGAAAAGTAGAAGATATTTCCTAATAAATATTAGCCGTTATTCTTTATCAATATGTAGCTTAGCCCTTCGCTCCTCGAGCTTTGGCGGGCGGAGTTAAGTTGACAGCAATAAGAGAAATTTTCCAACACGTTTCTATTTAAGATTGAAATTTGATGTCGGGCCCGCCCGACGAAGCCCGCACAAATAAAGTTGATTTGGAAAAAAACAGTTCATTAAGTATGACCCGCTTCGCTCCTCGAGCTTTGGCGGGCGGAGTTAAGTTGACAGCAATAAGAGAAATTTTCCCACACGTTTCTATTATTTAAGATTGAAATTTGATGTCGGGCCTGCCCGACGAAGCCCGCACAAATAAAGTTGATTTGGAAAAAACCAGTTCATTAAGTATGACCCGCTTCGCTCGTAGGGCTTTGGCGGGCGGAGTCGGGATGACTGGATTCGAACCAGCGGCCTCTTCGTCCCGAACGAAGCGCGCTACCGGGCTGCGCTACATCC
>PSRI01000233.1 GCA_003175935.1 Bacteroidota bacterium | reverse complement strand
CGATTAATTAACGCCAAACGATACTTGCATGTTGGAGGCTCTTTTGAAGGGATTTGCTCTTGGATTTATTCTGGCGCTATCGGTGGGACCGGTAATCTTTACTGTAATTAAGCAAAGCATCAACAATGGTCATAAGGGAGGTTTCAGTTTTGTAGCAGGCGTTTGGATAAGCGATATCTTTTTAGTTGTTCTTAGCAACGTGTTTACGGAACTGATGAAGGAGCTGCTGGAGTACAAAAAGCTGATCGGATATTTGGGAAGTATTTTCTTATTGGGATTAGGTATTTATTACCTGTTCTTCAAAAAAATAAAACTGAATAAAGACAGCGAGGGCAATGAAATAAAATTCAAAAAACGCCATTTTGCCCAGATATTTCTTTCGGGTTTTTTTATCAATACCCTAAATCCAAGTGTTATTATATTTTGGCTCGTAAATGCCACCGCATTTGCTGTTACACATACGCTTGAACAGCGCATCATCATTTTTACTACCTGCCTGCTGATTAATATAGTGGCTGATAGTGCAAAAGTGCTTCTTGCGGGAAATTTAAGAAAGCGACTAACGGTTCATAATATCTCTATCATTACAAAAATTTCAGGAAGCATACTCATCTTTTTCGCGGTAGCATTGCTTTATGGAATAATTTTTTTCAGTAATAAAGTGAAATAATTCTGAAGCGGATATCCGTTCCCGTATGTTTGAATTAACGTTTCGTTAGTTTTTAATCTACTAACTCATATTTATATTCACTCACCATGCAAAGAATCTTACTCTGCATTTTTACCATCTTACTGCTTAATTACTGCGAAGCGCAGACTTCAGATTTTCTTGTTCTGAAAAAAAATGGCACAACTATCAAGACCTATATGAAAGGCTCAGCCATAGATTTTATTCACAAAAATGGATCAAGAATAGCTGGAACCATTACAAAGATTGTGAATGATTCAATTTACCTGATGTGGTACGATGTAAGAATGGCTACAACTTACTGGGGAACCCAGGTTCAGGATACCGTAACTAAGAACGAAATGAGATTTCACTACAATGAGATCGGGGCTTTCCCAAGACCTTCACAAAGTTTTGAATTTGTAAGAAACGGGGATTTATTTATGATCGCAGGCGTTGGTTATGCTTTTTTGCACACTGTTAATGGATTAATTCAACATACGGAAATTAACCCGGCTGTAGTTGGAGTTTCATTGGGAGTTGCTGCAGTTGGATTTACCATGAAAAAATTGAGGAAGTATACTTTCCCTATTGGTAAAAAATATACACTGGACTATATTAGTCTCGCTTCGAAATAATCTAATCTTTATCTTGCAGGCCAGCATTAAAATCCTCTAGTGAAAAATTTCCGAATCAAAGCCTGGCGATTCATTAAACGACTGTTTCTCTTCCTGCTCATCTCTCATCTTGTTTACTTAATTCTATTAAAGTGGATTGATCCACCAATAACAGCTACTCAATTGTGGAGTTTTCTCTCGGGGCATGGACTTGCCCGTGACTATGTAGATATACAGGAAATTTCTCCCAATGCATGTTACGCTGTAATTGCTTCAGAGGATCAGCTCTTTCCTGATCACGATGGATTTGACTGGAAAAGCATTCAAAAGGCAATTGAATATAATAAGAGAAAACCCGGAAGAATCAAGGGAGCATCTACGATAAGTCAGCAGGTTGCCAAAAATGTTTTTTTATGGCAGGGACGGGGATGGATCAGAAAAGGACTGGAAGTATATTTTACTTTTTTAATTGAGCATGTTTGGGGTAAGAGAAGAATACTGGAACTCTATCTCAATGTTTCTGAAATGGGAGACGGCGTTTTTGGAATTGAAGCGGCAGCTCGAAGAAATTTCAAAAAGCCGGCAAAGAATTTAACGAGGGCAGAAGCCGCTATGATCGCAGCAAGTCTGCCCAATCCAAAAAAATTTACGATTAGACCTATGTCGGGATTCGTCATGATCAAATATCCCTGGATCATGCAACAAATGAATAACCTTGATGGAGATCCTGATATTCAAAAAATCGTTTTTCCCCCTAAAACAACTGCGGAAACAAAAAAGAAGTAAGAGTCAAAGTTTGTCAATCGCTTTTATTGCAACTTCAAGTCGTTGATCATAATCTCCGCTAATATCAACCCAGGGAGTATATTGGTTGATCATTATATCCTTGTAAATGTTATAAAGTTTTTCTCGTGAAATGAGATCCGGATATTCACGAAGTTCATCTGCGACCCAGGGCAGGTCAATATTACAAAGGAGATATAGATCGTAAGTGCGAGATACTATCTGGTCAATGATCCAGGAATGACAATTAGAAAAAACAAATTCACACCATACTTTCATTACATACATATCAGTGTCGATGAATAAAAAAGTATCCTTTCGGTCCAAAGCCCTTTTTGTGTATTCTTCTTCTAATCTTAATTGACCTTTAGCAATAGTGAGTAAATCTTCAAATGAATATTTAGTTCCGTGTTTGAGCATATATTCCCGCGCATATTCCGGGCACCAGAGCGTGTTGTAATGATCAGCCAGTTGTGAGCAAAGAGTGCTTTTGCCCGTAGATTCTGGTCCTATGATCACTACTTTTTTCATGCAATACCAACATTTCTTTTATTTTTTTCATTGAGTCTTGCCTTACGCATCCATTCAGTTAGTCCCCAAAAAGCCATAATCAAAAGTATCAGGTAAAATATACTGGTTAAGGCAAAATGCTTGACGAAATAAAGAGGAATACTCGCGAAATTGGTTGCGATCCACCAGTACCAGCTTTCCACCTTTTTCTTAGCCATGAGCCACATTCCTGTATACGCGGTTGCACTTGCAAATGCATCTGCCCAGGGAATTGCAGCTGGCGCAAATTGTTTTTTAAGGTAGGAGAGAATTAAATAAAGGGAGATGTAGAAGAAAAGGAAAAACGATAATTGATTAATCCAATCTTTTTTTGTAGAGTAAGTTATTTGGACAACATGTTGCTTTTGTGCATCTATTTTAGCCCAGAGAATCCAGCCATAAATACTCATGACTGTATAGTAAAAATTTACACTGGCTTCACCATACAAATGCTCCTTTGCGCTTAGGTAAATGTAAATCGTAGTGCTAACGAGTCCGACAGGATAAACAAGAATATCTTCCTTCCTGCTATACCAAACACTTGCAATTCCTGAAATAACAGCCAAATATTCCAGGATGCCAGTCTGCCTGAGATTATCAATGACCTGATGGTAGATTTCAGGAAGATTCATTTTGGTGGTTGAATTGCAAAGAAAAGAGTTTTATTCTTCAAAAAGGGTTTCTGGGTTCCCACATAAAAGACAATATCTTTGCGCCTCAAAATATTCTCTTATGCAAATTGCAGTATTAGGTGCGGGTATGGTTGGCCGTGCCATGGCAATCGATCTTTCCAGCAGATTTGATGTTACATCAATCGACCTTAGCGAAAATGCTTTGAAAAGTTTGTCTGCAGCATTTCCGAAAATCAAAACTCTGAAACAAGATTTGTCGGATTATAAATCGTATCCGGATTTACTGAAGCCCTACGATATAATCGTTACGGCCGTTCCTGGGTTTATGGGATTTAATACACTTAAAGCAGTTATTGAATCCGGAAAAAATGTAGTCGACATATCTTTTTTTCCTGAAGACGCATTAGAGCTGGACGCTCTTGCCAAACAAAAAAATGTCACTGCAATTGTTGACTGCGGCGTTGCTCCGGGTATAAGCAATTTGGTTTTGGGTAGGTACAACGAAGAATTGCAAATTGAAAATTTTGAATGCTATGTGGGCGGACTCCCAAAGAACAGAAAGAAACCATTCGAATACAAAGCTCCATTTTCACCTATTGATGTAATTGAAGAATATACCCGTCCTGCCCGTTATGTTGAAAACGGACATATCGTTACAAAGCCAGCACTTAGTGACACTGAATTGATGGAGTTCGATGGTGTTGGAACTCTGGAGGCTTTCAATACTGATGGACTGCGTTCCATCATTTTTACCATGAAACATATTCCCAACATGAAGGAAAAAACTTTGCGTTATCCCGGACATGTTGAACTGATAATTGCTTTGCAGCGCAGCGGGTTTTTTGACGAAACTCCCATCACCATCAATAATGCAAGCATCTCACCCAGGGCATTTAGTTCGAAGATTTTATTCAAGGAATGGAAACTGGGTGAAGAGGAAGAGGAATTTACAGTAATGAAAGTGATTGTGAGAGGAAAGAAAAACAATAAACCATTTACTGCAGAATATTCCATACTGGATCGATATGATGCGGGCACGAAAACTTCTTCTATGGCACGCACAACAGGTTATACCTGTACGGCTGCTGTGAATATGTTTGCAGATGGATTATTTAAAGAGAAAGGAGTATTCCCTCCGGAACTTGTTGGTAATAAGAAAGACTGCTTCGATTATATCATCAATTATTTGCAGAAGCGAAATGTGAACTGGATTAAGAAAGAATATTAATAAAAAAGGGCCTATGAGGCCCTTTAGTCTTTATTAAGATGCTTTGAATTATTCTGATTCGGCCACAACTTCTTTCACTTCAGGAATCATTCTCTTCATCATTCCTTCAATACCTGCTTTCAGTGTAATCATGGAAGAAGGACATCCGGAGCATGAACCCTGCAACATCAGATTTACAACACCATGATCGTAGCTCCTGAACTGTATGGCTCCACCATCCATTTCAACAGCTGGTTTTACATAATTGTCGAGCAGTTCCTTGATGCGTTTTACAACATCATCGTCATCAGCAGCAACATCATTGGTGGCTTCCATCTTAATGGTAGCAACTTCCTCTTCATTGATTACCACCTTACCTTCCTCCAAATATTCTTTCAGGAACTGGCGAATGGTTGGAATTACATCCTGCCATTCTGTTTCAGCTGTTTTGGTGAGCGTAATGAAATTGCTCGCGATAAAAACGGCCTTTACAAAGGGGAAACCAAATATTTCCTGGGCCAGAGGAGACGGCTTTGCACTCTCTACATCCGGAAAATCAATGCTTTTGCCCGGGTATAAAAGCTTGTTAGCCACAAACTTCATAGTTTCCGGGTTCGGCGTCATTTCCGTATAAATGCTGATCACTGGATTGCCTGTCTTGATCATGTGTTCTGAGATTTAGTCTGCAAAGATAACAAGAAACAGGCGTTTGTGGTTCATGAAAATGAATCTTACCATTTTGTTATAACACCATTGAAAATCAATACCACCGTTGATGACTCTTTGAATTTACCATGCCGCGAGAAACATCCCCCCTGCTCTTGTCCACTTAGCCCCTGATTTCATTCGAACTTCGAGCCATGACATTCCGCTTGAGGTATCATAATAAGAGTAGTAAAAAACCATTACGGTCTTATTCCTTAAGTAGATAGGTAATGAAAATGAGAAACTCCAATACCTTCTAACATAAATTGAGTAATTCAAGTTCCTTTGCTTAGCGATTGAATCACTGACCTGCTTATTTAATTTTTCCACATGATCTGCGATTGAGTCTCTTAAAAATCTTTTTGAGTTATTTAGGAGAGAATCAGGTAACCTCAATTTTAAGGCTGATTTGAGCTTAGAGATAATTTTACTTTTTTCATTATTGGTAAGATGAATATATTCCTTTTGACCATCAGTGAAACGAAGCCTCAACTTTTCGTTCGGAAATATTTGTTCAAAATCGTCAAAGGGCAGGTCAGAGTAATTTACTGTGTACTCAGGCTGAATTTCCTTTATCCTTGCCTCAAGCACCTTTAAAAATGCAGTATCTGATTGAGCATTCAGATTTCCAATTCCGAAATTGATCAGGGCGATCAAAACAAAATATTTCATAGATAGCAACCTCGTTATTTTGAATTGAATAGTATGATTAGAAACGACTTTTCCTGTTTGGTAAGTTATTTACCAAGCCCCGAGTGACAATCCACCGATTCTAATCCATTTTTCCCCATCTTTCTTTCGGACCGTAATCCAAGATGCTCCTCCTGAGTTGTCATAATATGAGAAATAAAAAGCCATTAGGCTTTTATTCCTTAAGTAGATGGGTAATGAAAATGAAAACCCCCAAAATCTTCTAACATAAAGTGCGTATTTCGCCTCTGTTACTGTAGCTATTGAATAAGCAGCACGAAGATTTAATTTGTATGTATAATTTTCGAGAGAATCTCTTGGGATTCTTTTTGAATTTATGATCAATGAATCTGGTAAACTAGAATTTTGGGCGGCTTTGAGTCCGGATATAATTTCTACCTTTTCTTTATGTGAAAGATGAATATGTTCTTTAGGGTCAAAGTAAAAATAAATTTTTCGTTTAGTATCCTTAAACCCATTTTCAAAATCTTCAAATGGAAGGTCCGAATAATAAATTGTGGATTCGGGCTGAATTTCCCTTATAACATCCTTAAGCGTTTTCAGAAATGCACTATCTGGCTGAGCAGTCAGCCTTCCGAAAACCAAATTGATCAGGGCGATCAAAACAGAATATTTCATAGATAGCAACCAGGGCAGATTAATCCCAGCTAACCTGAACGGACTTTTCCAAGGATTATTTTTTGGATGAGGTCGAAATCAATTTTGAGCGACTGCTTTAACAGTAAACCCCTCAGCTTTTAACAGATTAATTACCCCCTTCGGGCCACCCAAGTGTCCAGCGCCCACGGCAAAGAAAATGGGCCCCGATTTCATAGCGTTCTTCATTACCGGGATCCAATTCCTATTTCGATTGTATAAAAGAGCGTCTTCGGAGCCGGCGATATCCGGACTGTTTACAATCAACCTGTAAAGCGAATCCAGGTTTTGATGAACATAATAATTGGTCATTTTCGCAAACTCGACTCTTTGTTCGTCTACTTCATTGATTGCCGACATTACCATTTGCACCTGCACACTGTCAGGCATATCATCAAATACTTTTATCTGGTCTTCCATGGTTTCCAAACCCAGCATTTCCTTATGCTGCGCTTTGGACATTTTTACAAAATTCAATTCATACGATTCCTGGTTCTCGCAGGGCATTGCTTTCATTGAGATCATACTCAGCAATACAAATGGTTTCATTCCCTGGAAGAGGGTAAGTGGCATTCCAACACTATCACGGAAATAGTCGTTGAGTTTTGCGTAATCTTTTTCATTGAATATCTGATTCAATTTGCGGTCCTTCATTATAGAAAGCTGAAGCATTTTCATGTCTATTCCAGGCTCATCCATATCAAGCTCCAGGTAAATTTTTGATGCAGATGAGAATTTCTCTTTGAGTGTATTACTTATTTTAAAATCGCTAGCGCAAACCATGTGAATGGTGCCATATAAATAGGAAGGCTGCGAAAGACCATTACCGGAAATTTCCCACAGTAAGGCACCGTCGGGATTGGATGTTTGTGAGTAGGAGTTTTCTGCAAAATAGAATTGAAGGGAGTAGGCCAGCAAAAAAGCGAAAAGGTATTTCATAACGTAAATTCTGCTACAAATCTATCACATATTTTCTTCGCTCATTTCCTTTAACATGCTTCTCAACCTTTGTATATGCCGTCCATAGAGTTTGTTCACCCACCATTTGTTTATAAACCACATGAAAATGGTAATGACGGTAGTGTAAATTATAAAGTAGGCGATTTGTTCTCTGCTCATCATGTTTATATATAATTGTTTTTCTCTCAGCAACCAGAAAAAGAAAATCAATAAAATAGGAATCATTGCAGTTCCGGAAATGAGGTAAAATCGAACCAGTTTTTGAAGATGGACAAGCTGAGTTTCAAGATGACTTTTTACCTGGCAGGTGAAGCATTGCATTTTTTGGAGCAATCGATACTTAACAATGAAGTAAACAATAAAAAATGCGCACAGGGTCATATAAACCCAGCTTACTTCACTAAGCGCACCATGAAAGGCAATAAAATAATAGACAGCCACTGAACAAAATGAAATGATCACCAGCGTAAGCTCTACAAAAAGATTTCTCTTCATTTTGTTGATGAGATCATTCGATTTTTGACTGGCAAGAAACCATAACTTTTCACGATCATATTTTGTAGTGCTGCTTTCGTCAGCCTCATCCCAAATTTGTTTCAATATTTCAAGCTCCATACAACAAGATTGTGTGGTTTATTATTTCATTGATGATCCCGATTGGGAATGCACCATTATTTTTCTAAGTTTTTCTTTGATGCGATTCATTTTTACTCTCAGGTTGCCCTGGCTCATTCCCAAAATTTCTTCCATTTCTTCGTAGGACTTTTCTTCCAGGTAAAGAATCACCACCGCTTTTTCGATTTCTGAAAGCGTGCTGATGGCATCATACATAGATTTCAAATTCGCTTCCTTATTCGATTCATTTGGATCAAAAACAGGCGAAGGGACCCACTCAGTTTCTACGATGCGCGGAGACCTTTGCTGAATGCGTAAATTGGAAATAGCAGTATTGAGGGAGATTCTATACATCCAGGTGCTGATTTTGGACTCCGCCCGAAATTTGGGAAAGCTCTTCCAGAGCTGTATCAGGATTTCCTGGTGAAGGTCCTCACGGTCCGTTTCGGAATTCGCATACAAACGGCAAACCTTATGAATGATGCCGGCATGTTCATTCATTAGTTTAAGAAATTCTTCCTGAAACTGATCCTTTCCCAACTTGTTATTTTGGCCAATTTAGATAATGAGTCGATGAAAAGTTAGAATTGTTACAAACGGCAGGATGAATAATTGGCAGAAAGGAAAAAAAATCGCCGGCATTGAGCCGGCGAAAATTAGTTGGATCAGAGAAGCGTTGCCTCAAGCTTAATTTCGGTATTGAGCAATTTTGAAATCGGACAATTTGCTTTTGCATCAGCGGCACATTCATCAAATTTTTCCTTAGAAATTCCGGGCACTTTTGCCTTCAACACTAAGTGAGAAAATGTAATGGCGCCATTTTCAAGGGCAACAGTACAATCTGTGTGAATTTCTTCTGCAGTAAAGCCTGCTGCATTCAAAGAAAAACTCAGTTTCATACTAAAGCATCCGGCATGCGCGGCAGCAACTAACTCCTCGGGATTTGTTCCAACGCCATTTTCAAACCTGGACTTATATGAGTATTGTGTTTTGTTGAGGGTGGTGCTTTGAGTGGTCAGGTAGCCAGTACCGTCCTTGCCTGAGCCGTTCCATACTGCTGTAGCTGTTCTTTGCATAAGATTGTTTTTAGTTGTTACGAATGGGAGAATAAAGTTGCAAAATCTTTAACAAAGAAGAAATAAATTTGGTTTGTATAAACAAAATTCATTTTGATACCAAGCATACAATCTAAACTTCCCGGAGTAGGAACAACCATTTTTACCGTAATGAGTTCCATGGCTGCAGAGTATAAAGCCGTAAACCTGGGTCAGGGATTCCCCGATTTTTCAATGAGCGGAGATTTGATAAAACTGGTTGACGCCGCAATGAAAGATGGTTTTAATCAATACGTGCACATGAATGGCTATATGCCGCTGCGTGAAGTGGTTTCGGAGAAAATTGAGAAACTTTACCAGGCGAAAATAAATCCTGAATCAGAAATAACCGTTACTCCGGGCGGAACTTACGCAATCTATACCGCACTCACAGCCATTTTAAGAGAGGGAGATGAAGTGATCATTTTTGAACCGGGGTATGACAGCTATATTCCCAATGTGGAAGTGAACGGGGCAAAGCCCGTGCTCATTCCATTACAATATCCCGATTACCATATCGACTGGAATGCCGTCCGCAGGGCCGTGAATCCCCGTACAAAGGCTATTATCATCAATTCACCACACAATCCAACAGGCTCCATATTACGCATGGAAGATATGGAGCAATTGAGAGATATTGTGAAGAATACCGGAATCTTCATAGTTAGTGATGAAGTTTATGAACACTTAATTTATGACGGGTTACAGCATCAGAGTATACTTAGGTACCCTGATTTATTAGCAAGAAGTTTTGTGTGTTTTTCTTTCGGAAAAATATATCACTGCACGGGATGGAAACTGGGCTATTGTATTGCTACTGCAGAATGGATGAAGGAATTTAGAAAAGTTCACCAGTTCAATTGTTTTAGTTGTGATTCGCCCAAACAGGTAGGGCTAAGCGAGTTTTTAAAGCAGGAAGAACACTATTTAAACCTCGGTTCATTTCTCCAGAAAAAGCGTGATTATTTTTTAGACCTGATGAAAGAAACCAAATTCAAAATGCACCATTCATATGGGAGTTATTTTGTTTTGGGATCCTACGGTCATTTTAGCCAGGAATCAGAAAAAGATCTGGCTATCCGGATAACCAGGGATTATGGAGTGGCAACAATTCCTGTTTCTGCTTTCTATAAAAAGGAAAAAGACGATAAAGTCCTTAGATTCTGCTTCTCCAAGAAGGAGGAAACTCTTGAAAAGGCGGTAGAAAAATTGAAAAAAATATGAGTTTATGTAATAAAAAGCGGGACTTTAATTCATCCGGCCCCTCCTTTAAAATTATTTTCTATTAAGGGATTACAATTTTCTTCACCATTTTATTATTGGTACCCCGCAAATTCAGCCAGTATACACCAGATGGTAATGGCCCGGGTGTAATTTCAATAGTACCGGTGCTTGCATTTGGAAGTTGAATCTGCCTGACTATCCTTCCGCTTCCGTCTATGATTGTGCAGTGATTAAAATACTGGTCCGTTTTTACATAAATGGTTTGACCGGGATTGGGGTTTGGATATATAGTTGTTCCAGTTGGTGCGCCTGGGACCGGTGGCGGCTTAATTACGCCATCAGCAATTCCCGAAACCTTAAAAATATATTTATTGTTGATGCCATTATTGTAGGGGATCGATATGAATGCGGATTTATTACCACTGCTACCTGGTTTAAATTTAACAGTGAAATGAACAGAATCATTTTCGGCAATTGAACTTCCTGTATTGTTCACATTCAGCTCAAAATCTTTTGCATCATTTCCTGACACAAGAATTTTTGCTGCGTCTAATAGTGAAACATTGCCGGTAGAAATATTTTTTATGGTGAAAGATTTTTCAACTTCATTCCCCACGCTAACTCTGTCGAGTGGTACAGAATCCAGCACATTAAATACAATGGTGTTATTTGAGTTGTATACCTCTATGGAACTATTTTTTAAAACAGCAATTCCCTGGATAGCATCGTTCGGAACGATGGGATAGCGAAACGGTGCCCCTGCTACAAGGATTCTTTGATCGGGCAATACATTGATATGTTGAATGTCATAATACAACGCAACAGGAGTAAATGAAGAATCGATTCTTAAATCAGGTTTGAATTTCATGATCACTGAAACAGGATCACTGAGAGAAGCTTTTTTGCCAGTTACAATTAGGGAATTATCTGCCATGATTTCGAAATCATTTGGATGAAAATCATCTGGAAATACAGCTGCAGATGTATCCAGCTTTCCGTCAGACTTCAACCGAATGATAGGAGAAGCAAATTGGTTTGGTGAATTTTTTTGAAACAATCTACCCAGCCAATAATACGTACCGTTTGCGCCCTTTCTGATTTTAATTGTTTCTGAATATCCTAATACGGGAGGTGTAAAGGAATGGTCTACCTGGCCGTCTGGTAAAAACCTGTAGATATCAATTGGAGAAAAATAATCTCTGTAAGGGTCAGTTTGTCCTCCGAAATTTCCCGCAAGTACTTTGCCATCGTCATCCACCTCAATAGAGCTTGCGCCCATCAAACCATTTACTGAAGGATTAAAATTATTGTCAACCTGACCATCTGCAAAAAGTCTGACTAGACCCTTATGCGCAACATTGTTAAATTTTGTAAAAGCTCCACCCAAGTATATATAACTACTGCCCTGAACTTTCAAACTGTAAACAGCGCCCGGTGCATCGGGTCCGGTGCCGGGATTAAAGGCCGGATCAAGTGTCCCATCACTTTTAAATCTTGCAATTCCTGTAATACTTATCGTTCCAATTTTATCAAATCCACCAGCAATTATTACATCACTGCTATTTTGGTATGCAACGTTGCTGACGTAATTATTTGCGCCTTCGTTATTAAATCCTGCATCTAATTGTCCGTCTGGCATCAACCTTAGAAGCCGCCCTTCCTGCCGGTCCAGATTCGCACCGTAATGGTCAAACTCCCCTACAACTATAATTTTTCCATCTGCACTAATTGCAGTTTGTGCGACAATCCCTTTATCCTGCAGCTCCGGATCATAAGATGTATCCAAATTCATGTCCGACTTATATCTTGCAAGCGCACCAATGTTAATTCCATTAACCGATCCGGAAAAATATCCCTGTGCATAAAATGATTCGTCGGGCAAAAGCAAAATATTACCGATGCCAAAAGACTTTACATTGATGTTGTATGCATTTGGATCAACAGAAGAATCCACATCTCCATTTTGAAGCAGGCGAATAAAGAAACGCGCATTACCATTTACATACATTCTGCCACCAACAATAATTTTATTTTCAGCTGTAATAGCAATTGAATTAGGTCCAATATCCTGGTTGATTAAACTATTGTCGAGAATGAATGAATTATCCAGACTACCATTGGGTTGAAGTTTGACTAATCCATTTGTTTGAGTGTTGTCGTAATGAGTAAAAGATCCGCCAACAAGTGTTGAACCATCAGGTAAAGATTTTATGCAATAAATATTAAGACTGGATGTAGCTGGCGGAGCAGCATTATAGTTTATTCCTTTTCCTGTTAAAACAAAACCAGGATCCAGTCTTCCGTCTGTGTTTAGCCTGATTATTCCTGTTACTGGTGTAGATCCCCATTTAAAAAATCTCCCGGCAGCTACAATTTTTCCATCAGTTTGAATATCCAGGGCACTTATTGTGCCGTCAATATTTAAAGTAGTATTGAAAGTATTATCCAGTGATCCGTTTGGAAGTAATCTAATCATACTACTGCTGTCATAAGAACAGCCAGGTCTGATTCCATATCCTGCAATTACAATTTTTCCATCATTTTGAAGTGCAGCGGCAGTTAGTCCGTTGTAATCATAATACAGACTTGTGTATGGAATGAATGTGTTGTCAAGCGTGCCATCCTGATTTATTCGAACAATTCCATGTATTCCTGTAATGTCTTTGTATTTAGTAAAGCTTCCAATAAGTAGAATTTTGCCATCTTTTTGAACCAGAATTTTTTGAATATCATTATTGGTGCCAATGGATGAATCAAAACTTGGATCGAGAGATCCGTCTGCATTTATCCTGAAAATGTTTGTAGTTATTTTTTTCTGGTACCGGACGAATCTTCCTGATACGAGGATTTTTCCATCCGACTGTAATGCACATGTGTTCGTGAAATAACTGCTTTGTGAAACGTAAAAGCCTTCAGTTTGAAAGGTGCTGTCTTGCGCAAATAAAGAAAAGGAACGGCCTAGAGTAAGGGCTGTTAGTAGAAGCCGGGTGCGGACAAGGGTCATGTATGCTCTGGTGTTTTCGTTTAGGATGAATTCCCCCTTTAAAATAACGATTATCTCCTAATAAGAGTACCCGTCTGTTTAATTTCATGTATCCGCAGGTCAGCATCTCAGCATCCAAATTCTCGCCACTCATCCACTAATATTACCATTTATACATCTTCTGCAAATACCAAAAACAGCCAAAATTCCCTGAAATGCAGTCTGGGCTTGATTTCTATGCTTACACGGATAATAGTCTCTGCCAGCTACCTACAAAAAAATGGTACTTGGTATTGCATAGTATTAAAATAGTGTTTACATTTGTATCAGAAAGGAAGTAAATAGATAGGAAAGCATAAAAGATCAGGAATAACGAAAAGAAGGCGAAAAAGAACAAAAGGATAGAAAGGATCAGAAAAAGCAGGGAAAAGATCGAAAGCAATTATAAGACGACCGGAAAGACCAGAATGGAAAAAGGAAAAGGAAGGAATAGTCAGAAAGCAAAAAATTGACAGCCAGGCACAGAGACCAGTGAGGAATTAAACGATAGACAGGAATTAAAGGACAAAGAAGGAATTTAAGACGGGAATTAAAATCAGCAGGGACCAGGTATGAAAGACGAATCAAAATTAATTAACAACCCTCAGCCTCTCCTCCCCCGCCAAACCGCGGAGGAGGAGACCGGGGGCCAAATCTCCCGAGTCATGAATATTGAGAACACTCAGAGCCAGATGAGGAAAGGCGTCCTAGAGTTTTGTATCCTCTCCATTATTAAGCGAGGTGAAGTTTATCCCAGTGACATTATTGACGAAATGAAGAAAGCGAATCTTAATATTCTGGAAGGAACTTTGTACCCTCTTTTAACCAGACTTAAGAATGCAGATCTCCTAACCTACCGCTGGGTAGAAAGCACAGGAGGCCCCCCCCGAAAATATTTTTCTCTTACAGATAAAGGCGCAGCATTTTATGGTGAACTTGAAGCCACCTGGAATGAGTTGGCCAATGCGGTTCAGTCGCTCACTAAAAATGGGCAGGAGGTGAATAGTACTGACCAAAACAACTTCAACCAATAAAATAGAACAGAAAATGAAAAAGGTAATAAATATAAACTTTCAAGGCAGGGTTTTACCGATTGAAGAATCAGCATACGAAGCGTTGAAGCAATATACTGAAAGTCTGCGCCGATATTTTGCCAATGAAGAAGGACGAGATGAGATTATCAATGATATTGAGAGTCGCATCGCTGAGCTGTTCGATGAGAAATTAAAAAAAGGTGCTGTATGCATCACCGATGAAGACGTAAGCGCAGTAATCGTCAGCATGGGTAGACCTGAAGACTTTGAAGAAGAAGATGGACAAAAATCTACCAGCAGTTCAGGTGCACAATCTGGAGGAACATATCAGGAACAGGCACAACAGGAAACATTCGCAGCGGAACCGAGAAGATTGTACCGCGCGGATAATGATAAAGTGCTGGGGGGTGTTTGTGCAGGCCTTGCTCACTATCTGAGAATTGATCCTGCAGTTGTGCGAATTCTTTTCACTCTTATCACATTCGGAGGATTTGGTTTTGGATTCCTTTTATACATTGTTATGTGGATCATATTGCCTTCTAAGTCTCTTGTCACTAACGTGCGCAAGAGACTTTATCGCAATCCTGATAATTCAATGATTGGTGGTGTTGCCAGCGGTTTGGCGGCATATTTTAATATTGATGTTTGGATACCGAGATTGATATTTCTACTTCCATTCTTATTGAGCATCATTCCAAACATGTTTAGTGGCATGTGGTTTCACTTTAACGGTCCCTGGGTTGCATTTAGCGGAATAGGAGGCACCTTCTTTATTTCCTATATCATTCTTTGGATCGTACTTCCCCGCGCCGTGACTGCATCTGAAAAACTGGAAATGCGCGGTGAAAAAATTGACCTGGCCAGTATTAAGAATACAGTACAGGAAGAATTGAAGGATGTAAAGGGCAAGTCTGAAAAGATGGCTAGCGATATCAAACAAAAAACTGAAGCATGGAGCAAAGAAATGAGTTCAACTGTATCGCAGAAAGCTCAATCATTTGCAGCTGAAGTTGGTCCCGCAGCAAGAAAAACAGGAACTGGAATTGGAAATGCAATAGGAATTTTGTTTAAGGCATTCTTTCTGTTCATAGCAGGTTGTATTGCATTCGCACTCCTGATTGTTTTAATAGCAGCCTTGTATAGTGGTGTTGGCGTATTTCCACTTAAGAATTTTTTCCTCCAGGGTTTTTGGCAAAATTTCTTTGCATGGAGTGTACTTACACTCTTCCTTGGAGTTCCAATTCTTGCGTTCGTAACATGGGTGGTTAGAAGAATCATTCGAGTAAAATCCAAGAGCCCTTATTTAGGATATGTTTTTGGAACACTCTGGATATTTGGGTTGATTAGCTTGTTTGTGCTGATTGGATTAGTGACCAGGGATTTCAGAACAAAAACCAGTACCCAACAGGATGTGGCAGTAGTGGCACCTTCGAAAGGAAACCTGGTTATTAAAGTTGCAGAAAATAAAGAGAAATATTATGGATTCGACTGGTTCAACGATGATTATCCATTGCTCTCTTTGAATGAAGACAGTATGCTGCTGAACACTGTGAGAGTGAAATTGGTAAAAAGCGATGATTCCAGCTATCATATTCAAACGGTGCGTTTCGCAAGAGGCAGCAATCCTGCCATCGCAGAAACCAATGCATCCAGAATTAATTTTCCGGTTGTTCAATCAGACACTGTGCTTTATCTGCCAAAAGGATTTGCAATTTCACAGGAATCTAAATTCAGAAACCAGCAGGTGATGGTTGTAGTAGAAATTCCAGTTGGCAAAAGAATTATGGTTGACAAGAGTGTGAACTGGTACAATTGGTTTGAAATAAATGTGGATCGCAGAAGAGGATGGAACATACAGTGGAATGATAAATGGGATAACAGTTATTACTGGAACGATAATGTGCAATATATAATGACTAACGATGGATTGAAAAGCCTGGATAATTCTGATGAAGATTCCGACAAACCCAAAAAAGGTAAGGCGAGAATTAAAATAGACGAACATGGAGTGGATATTCAGGCAGAAGATAATTCCGATGATGATGGAAGCTACAGGTACAAAAGAAAAGTTGATTCATTACAAAAGGAATTGAAGAGAGTAGACAGCATTCAAAGGGCAAAAGAGAAAAAGGCCATAGAAGATTCAAAACAAAGCAAGACCGTGAACGAAGATTTGAATGATGGTACTGAAGAAAAAGGAGCCTATGTAGGTGAAATGCCCAGCCCCTTTGCTTTCATTCTAAATCTTATAAACTAACTGATTACTAAACGACGTTTCAATAGACAGGTTGAAGTTGAAACAAAGGAAGGCTCCCGCATTAGTTGGGAGCCTTTTCTAGTTAACCTTCATTAAAGGGGGGGACTTAACGGGGATATAGTGTTTTCACACGGGGAAGCGTTGTCTTAAGTTTTGCATTTTGTTTCGGATCACCATGATCTTTTGGCATGTGGCACGAATTTCGAAGGCATCTTCATATATAGTTAGCGCGTTCATAGCATTTATCAATTCAGCTATCTGGGATTTATAATATTCCATAAGGATTTCAGGATAATCTCCATAAACCCTGTGCGATAGCATAAGAGTGTGATCTGTTTTGATCCTGTAGGAATTACTCTTTGGTGCCAGGAAAGGTTTGGAGCTCATTTTGGTTTTAAGTGCTTTTGCCATGGTATCTTTTTTATTGGATGAACTTGAATACAAAGTTGTTTTCAATTTTCATCAAAGAAAGAAGCATTGATACTGATTACTCACGGTTAGTATACGGTAATTTTTACGTATTTCTACTCATGAATAAAAAATGGCGGGAGTTAATTTTATTCTTCCAGTAAACCTTTACCTCTTAAATATTTTTTTATGGCACCAAAAAATGTATGGAAGAACCCATTTGCGATTGCATTTGCATGCAGTCTGGTTATTATCGCTGCGTTAATTTTTTATTCCTGCAAACCAACGCGCACAGTTGCGAATATCCCTTTTGACGTTAACCAACTTGAAAAAATTAATCATCGCATTACACAGGAACAGGCTGCAGCGCTTACGAGTCGTTATGATTTAACGCGAGGAAGCTGGAGCAAAAAGACAATGCCTGCAAGTGAAGCTTTTAACAAGAGACAAGTGGATTCGTTATTAAATCAGCCCGGATGTGTAGGCATCAGAATTCGTTACGGAATAGATGATCAGGGAAATGTAAGATTGGTCTTGTATGGTATTAATGAAAGAGGAAAAGATATCAGCGATGTTTATGAGAACGGACTCAAATCTGATGTTGCAAAGCAAAAGGGATCGGGGCCACAGTTTTTTGATACGCCAATCATTCTTGAAAATGGTCAGCGTTGTCCGCAATATTGTCCCTAACAGATTTGTACTCCCTAACCTATAGAAGGAAATAAATTGCCCAATGGACAAAGCTTTTCTATTCAGCTTAAGCGTACTGATACCTGCTGTAATTGGATTGATCAGGTTTCGGCACGTTGACGATTCTTACCGCATTTTCATCGTTTTTTTGTGGCTTGGATTTATTGCAGAAATCGCGAACAGGTTGTTAATAGTTACAATGAAAACAAATGCACCGTCCTGGAATATCTATAATGTACTCGAGTTTCTCATACTTATGACTTTATTTAGAAAATGGCAGGTATGGAAAGGAAGAGAAAGATGGTACCTGCCATTTTTGATTTTTTCTCTATTAATCTGGATAGCTGATGTATTCATATTCGGAAACATCAAACAGTTCAACTCCTATTTTGGAATTTATTACTGCTTTATAATCGTAATGTTCGCCATTACAAATCTCAATAAGCAAATCACCACTGAGAAAGGAGATATAATAAGGAGCCCTCAGTTTATTATTTGTATCGGGCTAACCATTTTTTTCACCTACAGATTATTTGTTGAAGTTTCTTTGATGCCTGTATTTAGTATTTCGAGGGATTTTTTCCAGAGGGTATTTGATATCCAGGTGTACGTGAATCTTTTAGTAAATTTAATTTACGCTATTGCAATTTTATGTCTCCCCAGGAAAAGGATCTATATAAATTCATTTTGATTATTGCCGTTGTATTGGGGATTATCATTGCCTATTTTATTTTTTCAATCATCCGCCAGCAACGTCGCACACTGAGTTTGAACCAGGAAAAAATTCTGGCAGAGATTACTACACTCGAAAATGAACGAAGGAGAATTGCTTCCGACCTGCATGATGAAATCGGTCCACTTTTATCAGCAGTAAAACTTCAAATCAACTCTGTTGAATCAGAAGATTCGAATGATAAGATGCTCATCGATAAATCGAGTTCGCAAATCGATGAGATCATCAGCAAGATGCGCGAGATATCCAATAACCTCATGCCCAACACGCTTGTGAGAAAGGGATTGGTTTCTGCCCTCGAAGAATTTACAGGCACCCTGAATAAAACCAACCAGCTCAGGATAAATTTCTCGGCAGATCCGGAAGTGAAGTTGAGTAAAGAAAAAGAAGTGAATATTTACAGGATGGTGCAGGAAATTATTCACAATACCATCAAACATGCGAAGGCAACGGAGTTAAATATAAGATTGCAGACAAAAGACAATGATCTTATTTTAATAACAGAAGACAACGGTATAGGCTTTAACTTTGATACAAGGTTAAAGGAAAACAGTGGACTTGGTTTGAGAAACCTCAGCAGCAGAACCGAAATCATGGGGGGTACGCATCATTTTTATTCCCAGCCGGGCAAAGGAACCAAATACGTTTTTGAATTGCCTTTGGGTTAGTTAATAGAATGACCACTTTTGGAACCATAAAACTGATCATCGCCGATGATCATGAAATTTTCCGCGACGGACTTAAACTCATGCTCGCGCGTCAGGATGAGATTGTACTGATAGGCGAAGCTGATAATGGAAAAGATTTACTGGAGCTCGTGGAAAAAGAAAATCCCGATGTTGTTCTCACCGACATAAAAATGCCCATCATGGATGGTATCGAGGCAACCAGAATTCTCAGTGAAAAGCATCCCGATCTCGGCATCATCGGACTTTCCATGTTTAATGAAGATAATCTCATTATAGATATGCTGGAAGCAGGGGCAAAAGGTTATCTCCTCAAGAATGCGGATAAAAAAGAAGTGCTCGAAGCTATTAAAACAGTTTACCAGCAGGATAATTACTATTGCCGCCAAACCTCTTCCAAACTGGCGCAAATGATCGCTAAAAGTAAATTCAATCCGTTCGCACAAAAAAATCGCCCTGAATTTTCTGACCGGGAAAAAGAAATAATCGCTCTCATATGCCAGGAGTTTACCAATAAAGAAATTGGCGAGAAACTATACCTGAGTTCGAGAACAGTTGAGGGTTACAGAATGAAAATCCTGGAAAAAATGAACGTAAAAAATACAGTCGGAATCGTGGTATATGCTATGAAAAATGGACTATATGTTTCCCCTCAGTGAAGATTTTCCATCCAATCTTTCATTCCACCCCGGTATTTCTGCTAAATTTGCCCACTCTTTTAAGAATGAGGCTATATGAAATCTACTCCCTTTACTGCGACGCACATAGCGCTTGGCGCGAAGATGGCAGAATTTGCCGGCTACAACATGCCTATCAGTTATACCGGTATTAATGACGAACACCATACAGTACGCACTAATGCAGGCGTTTTTGACGTTAGCCATATGGGTGAATTTATATTGAAAGGAGACAGTGCGCTGGAGCTGATTCAAAGAGTCACTACAAACGATGCTTCCAAACTTACCGCAGGAAAGGCTCAGTATTCCTGCATGACCAATTTGAATGCCGGAATAGTTGACGATCTTCTGATATACTGCATAGAGGAAAATAAGGTTTACATGATTGTGGTGAATGCATCGAACATCGATAAAGACTGGGAGTGGATTCGTTCTTATAATGATTTGGGTGTGGAAATGCATAATATTTCCGGTAAAACTGCGCTCCTGGCAGTTCAGGGACCAAACGCCACTAAAATTGTACAGCAACTAACGGATATAGATATCCTGAATTTGAAATATTACACTTTTGTAAAAGGAAAATTCGCGGGTGTCGACAATGTTTTGATCAGTGCAACCGGTTATACCGGCGCAGGAGGAGTGGAAATCTATTTTGAAGATAAAGGAGATGACGCAATCAAAATCTGGAACAGCATTTTTGAGGCCGGGAAATCAAGTGGTATTAAACCAATCGGACTTGGAGCCAGGGATACCTTAAGATTGGAAATGGGTTATTGTCTTTACGGGAATGATATCGACGATTATACTACCCCGTTGGAAGCAGGATTGGGATGGATCACTAAATTTTCCAAGGATTTTACAGCAAAACCATACCTGGAAATTCAAAAAGCATCTGGAACAGATAAAAAACTGGTAGGATTTGAAATGGTTGATAAGGGTATACCCCGACACGATTACAGAATTAAAGATGAGGAAGGAAATTTAATTGGAAGAGTTACTTCGGGAACCCAATCTCCCACCCTTGGAAAAGCAATTGGCATGGGATATGTATCTATAGACCATTCGCCAATAGATAGTGAGATTTATATTGATATCCGTGACAAACAAACAAAAGCGAAAGTGGTGAAATTGCCTTTCGTTTAGTATTCAAATAAAATCCAATGCCTAAGATCCATTTAACCACATTCATCAAAGCACCCGCTGAGCGTGTATTTGACCTTAGCCGTAATATCTCCCTCTACAAAAAAGCCTTGCAAAACAGAAAGGAAAAAATCTCTTCCGGAGCTGCTTCCAACCTCGTGAGTTCAGGCGAAACAGTTACTATTCACGCCCGCCATTTCGGAAAAACGAGAATGATTACAGCCAGGATAATAGAAGTAAATAAACCACTCACACTGGTTGAAGAACAGGTGAAAGGCGATCTAAAAGCGTTTAGACACGAACGTCACTTCAAAGAAATTGATAATGGAACCATTATGATCGACATGGTGGAATTCGAAGGTCCACGCGATATGATCGGAAGCATTTTTAGTTCCTTCTTTCTCAAAACTTATTTCGAAAAAATTTTCCAGCAACGCAACGAACTAATCAGGCAATACGCAGAATCTGATAAGTGGAGAGCTGTTATGAATTAGTTGAAAATTGAACGTTGAATGCTTTGTTTTAAGTTTCTGGTTTAATCTTGTATAAGAATTTCCCTTATTCTTTGCGGCTTGGCGTCTTTGCGAGAACCATTCTTACGTCGCGCAGAGTCGTATTAGCTGAGTTTTTCTAAGTACCGGGTACTTGGTACTCTAATCTTTCTGGCGTCTTTGCGCAACTTTGCATCCTGGCGTGAAATTCTTCTCTTATTTTCGCAGGATGAATGAAAAGAGCCTGCCCAGTTTGCATACCTCGGTAACACCCGCTGTACTCCATTTATACGACCTGAATAATGCTATTGTAGTAATCATTGATGTGTTGAGGGCAACTTCTACCATTTCAACAGCACTTTATAATGGGGCAAAATGTGTTATACCAGTGGACAGTGTGGCAAAATGCATTGAGCTGGGAAAAAAAATAGATGCAATAACTGCAGGGGAACGCGACGGTAAAATAGCTGACGGTCTGGAACACGGGAATTCACCATTTGAATACCCAACAGAATTTATTGGTGGGAAAATATTGGTTTTAACAACAACCAATGGAACAAAGCTACTCCATGTGGCACTGGATCGTGGTGCTCAATCTATAATTACGGGATCGTTTACAAACCTCTCTGCAGTGTGCGATTTCTTAATTTCCCAAAAACAGGATGTCATCCTGGGATGTGCTGCATGGAAGGATCGTGTTAACCTTGAAGATCTTTTATTTGCCGGGGCCGTAATCAGTCGCGTCCGTGACCATTTTCAAATTAATTGTGATTCTTCTCAAATTGCTGAATCTATTTACGCAAATGCAGCGCCCGACCTATATGGCTTCCTGGAAAAAAAGGATGCTTCGCATTTCCACCGTCTTTCGGGATACGGACTTCAAAAGGATATTAAATATTGCCTTACTCCAGACGTTGCCAACGTATTGCCGCAATACCGGGATGGAATGCTGATTATATAAATTCTCCCCATCTCCCGGCAATCCCCGTATTCCGGTTTTTGAATCAAATCCCTCAAAAAAGATTTAATTATTCTTAGGCTTTTTCCTTTTACCAACCGCCAATTTTCCGTTAGTTTTGCAAATTGGCCTTTTCTGAACGCGGAATGCGAAAGAAACAGTCAATAAGATTAAGAAATTAGAATCTCATTGCATGGCATTACCGCACCTTATCAAGTTTGTTTACAACAACGGAACGGATGAAGTGATCCGCAGAGGAAAGAAAATCCATTCTATCGGATATGTGGAATTTGTGGAGCACGATGAATTATTGGGCTCTGTAGTTTTTAGAGTAAAGGATGACAGCTATTCGACCTTTTATAAAGTGTACATCCAAAAATATAAAGACCCCAAAGGACTTTCTATTCGGTGCACCTGTCCGTATAATCTCGGAGACATCTGCCGCCACGAAGCTGCAGCCTTACTTCAACTCCAGGAACTTCTCGATAAAAATATTTTAGGAGAAAAAGATGTGCTTTATCATCAACGACACACGGTGATAAAAATGAAACACATCGACCTCAAAACTGTAAAACTTCTTTCATCACCTGAAGCATATAATGAAGCAGAAAAACTATTAAGGGGACAAAAAGCAAATATCATTTCCGCTGCAAATGAAAGAGTGGAAGCTACTCTGGATTATCAGGGCGATTCATTTCCTGTGGTGATTCAAAAAAATGAAGAAAGAAATTTTGATACATCCTGTAAATGCGATGAACAGGAACATCCACTTTGCATTCATAAAACAGCCTTGTTCCTCCAACTGCTGAATGCTTATGGTCCTTTTTATTTCGATACCATTAGAAACTGGGATAAAGAGAAAAACAAATTACTTGAAGCTTATGGTTATAGTCTGGATGACGAACTAAAAGGAAAATTTGAATTTACATATAAAGACGGAAAGCCTTTTCTCCGCGTCCTGGATTCATCAATAAAAAGAATTGCACCTCCACCATTAGCAACAAAACCAAGACCAGCAACTATTGAAAAAGGCCCGGAAGTTGAAGTTGAAGAAGAAGTGCCTGTTCCGGTTTCCGGAAGCAGAGTGGCTGTTGTATTTAATACCGGCAATGCAACCTATCCCGGATTTACGGTAGATGCAGTTACAGGAGAGATTAATGAAGATGGAAAACATTTCCTTGGCAAAGTTGAAAAAATCGACCTCGGAAAATTTGTAAACGTTGACTCATTTCCTGAGGCAGACCGTCAGCTTATTCAGCAATTGCGCAAATTGCAGGATTCTGAAGTTAGCAAATATGTCAGCAGAAATTCTCCTTTCTCCGGAATATGGGAAAATATTATTCACCATGAAGACGATGATTTACCTGAGGAAACAAAATCGCTCATCGTTGAATACTGGTACCCGAAACTCAAGAAATTATTTAGCCAAACAAATAATGCTACCACCGCATTTCATCTGCCTGCTAAAAAGAATTTCGTCACCGCCAATCTGCAACCAGTTCAACTCAGTGCAGAAGTAGTTACACCGGTTTTCACAGTTAGTCTGAATAAAAACCAGGTCGAACTCTCATGCAGAGTTCAGGTAAATAGTGGTGAAGTCGCTATTACCGAAAATGAGTGGACAAGCACGCTGATATTTAAGTATGCTGATACGCTATATAACTGGGCAAGACAGGAAGACATTTTAGAAATTGAAAAGTATGCATCTAAAGGAAGTATACTCATTTCCAAATCCGATTGGCCTGAGTATCTCCAAAAATCAGTGCTTACGCTTACCCGTGATTATAAAGTAGAATTCGCTGACGATCTCATTCTTGAAATAAAGGATGGTGAGCCGGATATAAAATTGCTGCTACAGGAAAAAGGCGATTATTTGGTATTTGTTCCTGTATTCTCATACAAGGGATTTGAAACAAGATTTAATGAGAAAGACATCATCACAATTCCTGTTGAGGATAAAGTGATGATCGTGCATAGAAACAAGCAAGCCGAAATGCAGTTCATCCGCAAGCTGGAAAATCTGCATTCCAATTTCATCAGACCCGAAGGTGCGGGCTCTTTAGTATTGAAAGGAAGTGATGTATTGAAAAATAACTGGTTCTTCCTTTTTGTGGATTCGATGAAGGAAATGAATGTTCCTGTTGTTGGATTTGACGTGCTGAAGAACTTTAGATTCAATACCAGCAAACCATCTACAAAAATTCATATCAGTAGCGGTACAGACTGGTTCGACGCGAAAGTGAATGTGATTTTTGGTGACCAGCAGGTATCCGTATCCGAAATCAAAAGGGCTCTTGCAAACAAACAACAGTTTGTTCAACTCAATGACGGAACGCTGGGAATTCTGCCCGAAGACTGGCTGAAAAAATATTCATTGCTATTTAGAGTTGGAGAAGGGAAAACTAATTCACTTCGGCTTTCTAAATATCACCTCAGTATTATTGATGAATTGCATGATCAAAGGGATGAAGCAGAAGTTTTGATTGAACTTGAAGAGAAGTACGAAAGATTAAGGGGTTTTAATAGAATAAAAGAAATAGATCCGCCCAAACAGCTCTATCATATTTTGAGGCCATACCAGGTTGCAGGATACCACTGGTTGAATTATTTGAGTGAAGTGGGCTGGGGAGGAATTTTGGCAGATGATATGGGTTTGGGTAAAACAGTTCAGGCGTTATCATTCCTGCAATTTTACAAGGAGCATCATGATCATCTCACTGCACTGGTAGTATGTCCAACTACACTGATGTTTAACTGGGAAAATGAGATCAAAAAATTTACTCCAAATCTTACTTATCATATTCATCATGGCGGAGATCGTGTGAGGGATAAAGAATTCTTCAGGCAGTTCAACGTGGTTATTACAACTTATGGAACTCTTAGAAGTGACATAAAGATGCTGGTGGATATAAATTTTGATTATGTAATTCTTGATGAATCCCAGGCTATCAAAAATCCACAGAGTAAAGTTACCAGGGCTGCCTGTCTTTTGAAATCGAAAAATCGTTTGTGTTTGAGTGGTACACCACTTCAAAACAACACATTTGATATATACGCCCAAATGAATTTTTTGAATTCGGGTATGCTGGGCAGTATGGAATATTTTAGAAATGAATTTGCAACACCTATAGATAAATTCGGTGAGCAGGACAGGAAAGAACATTTGCGCAAACTCTTGTATCCTTTCATTTTGAGAAGAACAAAAGAACAGGTTGCCAAGGATCTGCCTGATAAAACCGAAACTATTTTGTTTTGTGAGATGCAAAACGAACAGCGTCAAATTTATGATGCATACAGGAATGATTATCGAAATAAAATTCTTGGTGTTATCAGCGAGCAGGGAATTGAAAAATCCCAGCTTACAATTCTGCAGGGTCTAATGAAGCTTCGGCAGATTTGCGATTCTCCCGCCATCATGAATGACGTTGAAAAATATCCAAATCATTCAATCAAACTGGAAGAAATTGGTCGCGAGATTACAGAGAATATAAGCAATCACAAAGCACTTATATTTTCACAGTTCCTCGGCATGCTGGCGCTCATCAAAGCAAAGCTTACGGAACTTGAAGTTCCATTTGAATATTTCGATGGAAGTACTTCGGCCCAGGATCGTGAAAAAGCAATTACACGATTCCAGAATGATGATACATGCCGCGTATTCCTCATTTCACTAAAAGCCGGTGGTGTAGGTTTGAACCTTACTGCGGCTGATTATGTTTACATCGTTGATCCATGGTGGAATCCCGCCGTTGAGCAACAGGCAATTGATCGTACTCACCGTATCGGACAAACGAAGAATATTTTCGCTTACCGAATGATTTGTAAGGACACGATTGAAGACAAGATTTTGCAATTGCAGGAAAAGAAGAGATTGTTAGCAAAAGACCTGATCTCCGACGATGCAACATTTGTGAAGAGTTTGTCAAGAGAAGATGTGGAATACCTGTTCAGTTAATCATCGTATGGGAGCCACGGCCACCGCAATTTTCGAATCCGCTGTTCCATAGTAAAGGAACCATTTTCCATGAAATGGTGCCATGCCTTCTGCAAAGCAAACACGATTTACCTGGCCATTGATTTCATAATCTCTTTCGGGCTTAATGAAATAGTGATCCATCCTGTCAAGCACTTTTGAAGGATCATTTTTATCGAGAAGTATTTGCCCTACAGCATATGTTCCAGGTTCCAGTTCCGGATCACCGAGGTGATCGTGATTCATGCTGTTGTATATGAGAACAATCCCTGTATCGGTGTAAAGAGCAAGGGGACCTGGTTCAACAAGGCGACTATCGAAATATCCCTTTCTTGGAGAAAATATTTTTTTGAGTCTGTCATTTTCTTCAGTAGGTTCCCAGTGAATTCCGTCGTCGGAAGATGCGAGAAAAATATCAGAATCCCCCCAGTACATCCAGTATTTGCCGTGAATTTTGCAGGCTATTAGTTGATCTCCTTTTTTGCAAACAAGTATAGCTCCGGACTTGCTCCACAAATCGCGGTATTTTCCTTTTTTGAATTGTCCGAATATAAGTCCCTGCTTATCCCAATTTTTTAAATCCTTTGAAACCGCAAGACATAAACGCGCGATTTTGCCATCAAAAGCTGTATAGGTCATCAGGAAAAGCCCATCCTCTCTTTGTACAATACGTGGATCTTCACAGCCGCCTTCCCATTCGTATTTTTCCATAGTATCATTGCCCGGAAAAAAAACAGGATCGTTCAGTGAAGTAAAATGCATTCCATCTTCACTAACGGCAAGGCCTATACGAGAAGTGCTTGGATTTGCCACAATGGTATCTTCAGCACGATAAAGTAAATACACCTTATTATTCATTACGACAGCAGCTGGATTAAAAACATCTTTTGCTTCCCATGCAACTGACCGGTGTAAAAGTGGATCAGTGAAGATTCCAGTTGTATCTGGCAGGAGGATTGGATTCACAGAATCAACTTTTGTAAATGGAAGGATGGCCCAGGAAGGATTTAAATTTTTCTTTGGGCCGGAAGATTTACAAGATGCCACAGAAAAAAGGATGGCGCAAACTATCACTAATCTATTACACATGGAAAAATGTCTCATTAATGAGATTCAAATTAAATTATTCCATTGGAGCATGGGATTTTCATTCCCTTCTATAACATCTGCATAACAAGTTCCAGGAATTTTGCTTTGGAGTTGTGATTTCTTTCTCTACGTTTTGGAAAATTGAGGGGCTTCTATCCTGATATTCTCATTTTGCAACATTGAAACAAGACTTTTAGCAACGTTTACTGCTTCCTTTCCGTCGCCATGAACACAAATTGATTCTGCCTTCAATTTCACTTCTGTGTTTTGTCGGGACATAACCGTACTTTTTTTTGCAATTCGAAGAGCCTGTTTCAGTGCGAGATCTACAGTTTCGTGAACAGCTCCGGGAATATTTCTAGGAGTGAGCGAACCATCTGATTCATAGCTTCTGTCGGAAAACACTTCATTTACAAAATAGATTCCTGAATTTTTCGCCGATTTTTCCATCTGACTTCCGCTTAAGCCAAATAAAATTAGTTGGGGATCGAATGCAATGATGCAATCACAAACCATATCGCTTACCCGAATATCTTTTGCAGCTCTGTTGTATAGTGCACCGTGGGGTTTTACATGATTCATAATGACAGAAAATTGCTCGCATATCTGTCGAAGGATTTCCATTTGGTTAATCAGCGATTTCTGAAGGTCTTCTAAATCTAACTGGTCAAATAAATCTACACGACCAAAATTTAATTTATCAGGATATGAAATGTGAGCACCAATTGAAACGCCTGCTTCTATGGCGAGTTTAACTGATTTAACCATTGTGTTTCTATCGCCCGCATGTGCAGCACATGCGATGTTGGCTGAGCTTATGCATTTCATCAGCTCTTCATCATTATTCAATCCTTCCCCGAGATCTGCATTTAAATCTATAGTACGCATGTCAGCTAAATCTAAGTGCGATAGTATCTTTTAATTGTTCGATTTCCTTTTCTCTCTCCATCAATAAATTTTCTGATTCCCCTATTGATATTTCCCTGAAACGTATCGGATCTCCCGGCTTAAGCTGAGCACAAATCGGAAGGTCAACTTCGGCAACCTGTCCAATTCTCGGATACCCACCTGTAGTTTGTGCATCACTCATTAATAAGACCATATTGTTGTCGGGCGTAACCTGAATGCTGCCTTTAGTAACTGCGGAACTAATTAAATCTTCTTTAATACTCTTTTTCATCGGACTACCATCAAGTCGATATCCCATCCTGTTCGACTGCATTGAAATCCTGAATTCTTCCGAAAAAAATTCATTTTGACTATCATGTTCAAACCAGTCCCATTCTTGCCCCCGAATTACTCTTACTTCCGGATGACTATAAAATTTGTAAGTGAGTGGAGACAAACTCCAGTGCGCAATGGCCACATCTTCTGTACAATGAAAATCATTCCGGATTTTTTTATTTTGATTTGTGTATTGGTGGGATTGGGGAATAAGGTCATTAGCAATAAGCGAGCGGCCAAGCCATCCACCAAGTTTGCCCTGTATATAAGTGCTTTGACTTCCCATCACGGGTTCCGTCTTAAAACCACCTGCTACAGACAGGTAAGTTCTGCAACCCTGATCAGGCTGGAGTACAATGAGGCGATAAGCTTTTATGTATAAACTCCTCCAAAGAGGCACGGGTCTTTCATTTACAAATATCCTGGCGCCGCCACCGGTAAAAGCCACAACAGCATCTTCTTCAAAATACATTTGCGTACCTGCCATTGTAAATTCTACACAGGCCTCACTTTCATTGTTGCCCACTAACAGGTTTGCTAATCGCAATGCGTAATCGTCCATTGCTCCGCCCCAGGGAACTCCAATATCCTGGTATCCGAATCGGCCCCGATCCTGAATAGTGGTGAGCATGCCTTGCTTAATAATGCGCAAACTCATGAACGAGATTCTTGAATTTGAAGAAATTCTGCTTTTCCCACGGGTACAAATCTAACGCGGTCGCCCAATCGAAGAAGTGTCGGCTCATTTTTCAAAGGATCAAATAAAGTAATTGGCGTTCTACCGATAAGTTGCCATCCGCCCGGACTTGCGAATGGATAAATACCTGTTTGCTCTCCGGCAATTCCCACGGAACCCGGATCTACCATTGTTCTGGGTGTTTCTTTTCTGGGCACAATTAAATCCGGGTCTAATTTTCCTAAATAAGGAAAACCAGGAACGAAGCCAATCATGTATACGGTATAAACTGGGGCAGTATGTAGCTGAATGATTTTGTCGACTGAGAGTTTTCTATACTCCGATACAAATTTTAAATCTGGTGCGTATTCGGGATCATAACAAACAGGAACAACTAAGGTTTTGGACGATACAGGTTTTTCTTCCAAAACAAAATTCAGGGAATTGATATATTTCTCAACCCTTTTATGAGCTGATGGACCTTCCAGCTTTTTGGAATGAACCACAGCGATGGGATCATAATAAACGGCAATGGTGTTATAAGCCGGGACCGTTTCAACAAAACCCTCAAATGGAGATTGATTGATTTTATTATTGAACTGAATGACCTTTTGATGGATTGAAATATCAATGGTATCCCCCAATTTGATTACCAATGCCCTTTCGGAAAGGGAATATGTGGTGAAACCAGAGCCCATATCATTTAAATATAGAAAATTTGGGGGAAATGGGATTCCGGGGAATGGCTATAAAAAAACCGCCCTGGTTACCCGAGGCGGCCTTAGCACTTCTTGTGATTTCAGAGGTTGTGCTAAATCTTGAATTTTTTGGATTATAGAGTGTGCCAGCTATGTTTGGTGCGTCTCTTTTTGTGATAGTACTTAATGGGATAAAAATCAGGCCTCTCGGTGATTTTGTGCAGGAAGTTGAAAAACAACCGGATAATGCCGGAAGACTTTTGAGAAGTTGCTGTGTTCATAGCATTGGACATTTAAGGATGAAGTAATAATTAGGGATAACCAGCTAGAATAACGCAGGGGGAGCCCGATTATTATGTATCAGGTTAATTAAGGTTAAAGCATTTGTATAGAGCGGATTGTAAAAATTATTTTTGTAGTTCTATGACGAGAAAATTCAAGGCCCCGGTTGCGCTGATGATTGCTGCGATGCTGCTGATTGTGGCGTTCCAGGGATATTGGTTAAGCCTGAATTACAGGGATGAAAAAAGAAATCTGCATTTCAGAACCAATATCATTTTTAGAGAAACAGTATTCCATTTGCAGGCTTCAAAACTCAATCTGGATACAAGTCTTCATATAAAATTCAAAACGACCAACGATATTGCCCGATTTACTGATGTGGTGCGTGAAAGAGTTACGGACTCAGCAGCCCAGCCGGAGGATCCGGGAGAAGCAAAAAGTATCATTACATATGAACGGGATGACCGAGCAGGCACTCCAGACTCTCTCAAGGACAAGCGCAAGCGTTTAGATGGGAAATTCTTCGATTTTATAGTGAGTATAGATTCACTTCAGGATTCTATTCGCATTAATGAACTGGTTGTAGGTTTCCAACAAAACCTCATGAAGGAAAAAATTAATGCACCGTTCACTATTACCAGAAAAATTGCCTCCACTCCGAGAATGATTGAAGATGGACCCAGGCCCGAATGGAATAAAATAACGATTGGTTTCAGGAACCCAATTACTTACGAATTAGCAATTGAAGATGCATGGCCTTATTTGCTTCGTCAGATATTTCCTCAAATTATTTTTTCAATTTTCCTCATCGGACTAACCATCCTTGCTTTCCTGGTACTCTACAGGAATTTAATTGCACAACGCAAACTCACTGAAATTAAAAATGAATTTATTAGCAATATCACCCATGAACTAAAAACCCCAATTGCAACAGTGAGTGTGGCCATTGAAGCAATGAAAAATTTCAACGCACTTCAAAACCCTGAAAGAACGGAGGAATACCTGGACATTGCAGGCAATGAATTGAGTCGACTATCACTGCTGGTTGATAAAGTGCTCAAATTATCGATGTTTGAAATGAAACAAACCGAACTCAAATTCGAGTGGTTCGATATGCGAACTCTTGTTGAAGAAGTAGTGAATTCAATGCGACTTCAAATCGATAAATACAATGCAGGAATTCATTTGCATATTCCAATGAAAGAATTGATGGTTCAGGGAGACAGATTGCATTTAACGAGTGTAATTTATAATCTGCTTGACAATGCATTAAAATATGGTTCAGGAAATCCACGGATCGATATTTATATTGACAGGGATGATTCAAACCTTATACTCAAAGTAAAAGACAACGGAATAGGAATTCCCGCTGAATACAAAAGCAGGATCTTTGAGAAATTTTTCAGGGTGCCTACGGGGAACAAACACAATGTGAAAGGATATGGTTTGGGGTTAAGTTATACAGCGCATATTGTGCGACAACATTCAGGCGAAATTGAGGTGGCAGGCGAGGCAGGGGAAGGAACGGAATTCACCATTAAAATACCAGTAAGTCATGAAGAAAGCCAGGATATTATACGTGGAAGATGAACCATTTCTTGCCAAGATTGTAAAAGAGAGCCTCGAAAGCAGGGGTTACGAACTATTTCTTGAATCTGATGGTGCTGAGGGATATTCCAAATTCAAAGGAGTAAATCCTGATATATGCATTCTCGACATTATGCTACCAAACAAGGATGGATTTGCCATTGCAGAACAAATCAGAGAAGTGGACAAAACTGTTCCTATAATATTTCTGACTGCAAAAACGCAAACAAATGATTTGGTAAAAGGGTTTCAAACAGGAGCCAACGACTATGTAAGAAAGCCTTTTAGTATGGAAGAATTAATCGCACGAATTGAAAATGCTTTGAGAATTGCGGGCTCAAAACCAGTAGAGTTTCAAATTAAAGACGAAACAAAATTGGGATTATACGCATTCAATCCGCATCGTCAAACACTGAGCGAAAATGGCGATGAGCGAAAACTTTCTTTCCGTGAAAACGAGTTGTTGAAATTGCTATATGAAAATCGCGACAAGATTATTGATCGCAGAGATATATTGAATTTACTTTGGGGAAGCGATACATTTTTTAATTCAAGAACGTTGGATGTATATATCACCAAACTCCGCAGCTATATTAAGAGTGATCCAACACTTCAAATCATTACGATTAAAGGGATTGGCTACAGGTTTGTAATTGAATAAATTCTAAACTGTTTGCACAGATTTTTGAGATGCTTTCGTGGTCATTGCGCGAAGGATCCACATAATTGTGAAACTGGGAATGAAATCAGTTCCCGGTAATGCTTCTTCTACAAAGTTGAATATTCCCCCCATTGCACCCTTCCAGCCTCCAAACGTGAGGAAAAAAATAATCCCCGAAATGGGTGCCCAGATAATATCGCTGAACTCTCCAAGTCCGGGAATGGTATAAGAAGCATAACCAATGAGGTCCATAAATAGACAGAACACCAGCGAAGGCCCTTTACCAGATTTTGTCATTTTGAAGATTTATAAGAATAAGAATAAATTATGAACGAAAAGGTTGCATTCATAATTGCATTACGCGGCTATTAGGCTCTTCAGTTTACTCTGGATCTCTTCCAGTCTGAATGGTTTGGAGATGTAGTCGTCCATTCCTGCCTCGAGGCATTTTTCCTTATCTTTTTCCATCGCGTCTGCTGTAAGAGCGATAATCGGTAGGCTTCTATAGGGCTCACCCATTGTTCTGATGAACTGAGTGGCAGTGTATCCATCCATCACTGGCATGTTTACATCCATGAAAATCATGAGTGGGCGGTATTGAGGCAGTATTTCCAGGGCTTCTTTGCCGTTTGTTGCCTGAATGACATTGAATCCCATATTTTTTAAAACCTCACAAATCAGAAGCATATTCATTGGGTCATCCTCCACAACAAGAATTTCCGCTGCATTGGTGATTCTTTCAATCCTGTAAGGAGAAAGTTTGGAATTTTCGACAGCCGATTCCTGATGCATGATCTCGCAAAGGTTCTCGTAAAAATTCTGAAGTTTAATTGGCTTGGTAAGATATTTCTGGATTCCTGCAGACTCCGCTAAAGCCTGGTATTTGTTTTTATCGAGCCCCGACAACATCAGTGTTATGGGTATATCAGGAAGCGAACTGTGCGCACGCACTTCTTTAGCTAAACTAATACCATCCATAAAAGGCATATTGTTGTCTGTCAGTAGCAAATCATAAGGCTTTGATTCGATAGCCGAGCGCTCAATTTTATGCAGGGCCTCGCGACCACTTAGTGCTATATCGCAATCTATTTTGAAATACCTAAAAATGTTTTTTAATAATTGCCTGCTGGTAGCATTATCATCTACAACCAGAACTTTTTTCAACGGTAAATCAACCACTGGAGAAAAGCAAGGCTCCGGGTTCGCAACCTCGGCAGTAAAAATGAATGTAAATGCACTGCCTGTTCCTACTGTACTTTCTACTGTGAGATCACCTCCTAATAACTCAGCCAGACTTTTTGAAATCGTTAATCCAAGTCCGGTACCTCCATATTTTCGTGTTGTGGAAGAATCGGCCTGCGTGAAACTTTCAAAAATCTGCATGAGTTTATTTTCTGAAATACCAATTCCCGTGTCTTTCACCACAATAGCCATATCTATGAATTCTTTTTCATTTTTCCAGTACCCATTTCTTTTTTCTACGGAAACATAAATTTCACCCATCTCTGTAAATTTGATCGCGTTACCAAGAAGATTCACCAGAACCTGCCTGATGCGAACGGGATCGCTAATAATAGAAATAGGAAGATCGGGTTGAATATTGCAAACCAGCTCCAGGTTTTTTTCAAAAGCTTTTACTGTTAGGATATCAATAGTTTCTTCCACAAGCTCATTCAGATTCAGCTCAGTTGGATTCACAAGCATTTTGCCTGCTTCAATTTTTGAGAAGTCGAGAATGTCATTGATAATATCGAGCAAACCGAAGGCAGATTTCTTTACGTTTTGTAAATAATCTTTTTGCGTTTTGTTGAGATCAGTTGTGAGAATTAAATCTGTGAAGCCAATAATACCATTCATAGGCGTTCTCAATTCATGACTCATATTTGCCATGAACTCACTCTTGGCTTCACTTGCCAATTCTGCCAATTCTTTGGCGCGGATTAATTCAGTTTCGATTTGATTTCTCTCAATAGCCGCACCCAATGAAGAAGCAAAAGATCTCAATACAGAAAATTCAGCTTCGGTCCATTCTCTTTTTACTTTTCTTTCGTCCAATCCTACCAGCCCCCAGAATTTGTTATTGATATAAATAGGGAGTGCAAGCGAAGCGTAAATATTTCTCTTTTTACAAATCTCCAGGAGAAAATTATTTGTTTCTGTATGCCGGTAAGAAAAAAACGGATAGCCACTCATCAATGGAGCTATGATGGGCTCAATCTTACTGAAGGGAATGTTTTTAAGATTCTGTAGCTCGTCGTCATTTTCATTTCTTTTGAATGAAAGCCACTCGTAAATCTGAGTTGTGACCATTTGGTTATTCAATTCATCGAAATGGTTTTTGAATATATAAACACGATCTACTCTTATTGAGAGACCAATGATCCTGATCGATTCGGTAATAGCCTGTTGTAAGTCCGGCTGAATAAGAAGGTTTTGTGTAGCACCCGCTACTGCCTCTAACAAAAGGTCCTTGTTTTTTAGGTTTTCTTCAACCAGTTTTCTTTCAGTTATGTCGCGGGAAGTGCAAATGAGTTTGATTACCTCATCGCGATCCTTAATGGGCTTTACAATTGTTTCGAGCCAAATATATTCACCTTGTTTATTTCTGATCCTGTAACGAAGGGTTATGTTTTCGACATCTTT
>PSRI01000127.1 GCA_003175935.1 Bacteroidota bacterium | reverse complement strand
TGAGCTGCAAAAAAGTCAAAGATCCCGACGCATGACGGGAGAACAGAAAGATCACCGAAGGTGATCGCAAAAAAAATTTAGTATTGGAGATGTTGATCTTCCGAGCTCCACTTGTGTGGAGCGAGTGGCTCCGGATTGCTACCAACGAATATAATTTTGAGAGCTAATATCCTTATTTTTAAACCCGCACAATTCGCGCATGAATTGGTCACTTTACAATTAACATAACACTAATCTCAAAATGGATGAATTAAAAAAAATTGATGACTTCACTTACACTTCTTTGGGACAGCTGCTTGAGAAAATGGTACCGCAGTATAATAATTTTCCTGAAATTTTTGAAGAACAACTGTCTGAATTTGGAGGTTATCTCTTTATGAATGCGTTTGCAGATAAGTTTAGTAAAGAATTCGAATCCTTCATCAGAATTCGTTATTCATTCTTTTGCATTTATAAATCATCCTGGGACAAGTTTTAATCTCGAGGTAATTAATATTCTTCAGATAGAAATACTTGAAATCATATATACAAGTAGAATTGATAGATCAAAAGTAAGCGCGAATTTTTCAGAAAAGGTTAAAAAGCTGTTCGATGCTTTTGCCAGGCTATGGATAAGGTGTCAATTAGAAGGCTCTTTGTTCCAGATGCTCTTTCAATCTTGACAATCCCGTATCAAGCACAGGCCCGCGCAAACGATCGGCAAATATGCCATAAAATTTTTCCCAGGGATACCAATGAAGTTTTTCAATGATCCACCATTCTGCCTGTGTTTTAGTTGAATCATTTTGGAATCTACTAAATACAAATCCCATTTGCGAATTTGAATTTCCCTGCAGCTTAAAATCATATACCAGCGAATCGGATTTCTGGCTTAATAATGTTGCACTATTTTCCGGACCGGTTCCATATTTCCAACTCAATTTTGATTCTGAATTAACAATATTGCTGGCGATGCTATCGGAAAGGAAAGGATTCCATCTGGTCCAGGAAGAAAAATCCTGGACAGTATCCCTTGCTTTGGATGGCTTACATTCAATTATTGTTGCCCTGCTGATGCGGATGGTAGAAGAAAGAAAAAAAGAAATAAAAAGAACCACAAATGTCAGTCCGAGTACTCCGATAAATAAAGGTTTTAGCAATCGCATGCAGCATTAATTAAATTATTCCCATTTGAAAACTTTCACAGCAACGGTATAAGCAATCAGGGCCCAAATAGCAAGTACGCCTAATTGTTTGCCGCAATCAACAATATGTGCTCCCTCAAATGCAACATTACGCATGGCATCATTCAAGTGAGTTAAGGGAAGAATATTACATAGAGGCTGAAGCCATTTAGGAAAATTATCGATAGGGAAAAATGTTCCGGCAAGAAGGAACTGTGGCAATGTTATCAAGTTGGCGAAAGGTGGTATAGTGCTTTCGTTCTTAGCAAGACCACTTACAATAAAACCAAAACCCATAAACACGATCAGCCCGATAAAACTTAAAAACAGAAGCTCAACAAAAGTCACCCAGCCATGAACAAGTGTGAATTTGAATGCAATATGTCCCACTGCCAGAATAACAACTGCAGTTATCAATTGAAATATCACCCGACTCAGACCTTCAGCAAATACAATGTATGATTTGCGAATCGGTGTAGCGAAAAACCTCTTCAGTACGAGTGCCTGCCTGAGGTTAAAAAAAAGAAAAGCAACACCAAAAACGCCTGCACTCAAAAGGGAAAAGCCCAATTGTCCTGGTAAAATAAAATCAATCGTTCGATAAGTACGTCCGGGAACCTGCTCAACATTATTATTTATGGCCGCAAAAGTTGGCATATTAGGATACCGGCTTTTGTCAATTTGCTTTATCATTGCCTCCAGAAGCGATCTGAGCACCTGAATATTTTGAGGATTGACGGCTTCGGAACTTTTTAGATTAATGAAATAAGCGGGTGATTCACCTTCCGTATTTTTTTGAATGCCGATGATAGCTGAAATTCTTCCTTTCTCCAGATCTTCTTTGATTTCGAGTTCAGGTTTCTGTACCACATTGATACCGGGTACATTTCTGATGATATTGTAAAATGGAGCTGTAGTATCTGTGCCAGGAGCAAATGCAACGCGCATGGAAATTCTACCACTGCCACCTAAAAAACCAAAGACTAAAATAAATATGAGCGGAAATGCAAAACTGAAAATTACTGCTGATGGGCTTCTGAAAATTGCTTTCAGACTGGCTTTGGTGAGAGCCAGCATGGCTTTTAGCTGGCTATAGGATCCTGGCATTTGAAATTTTTTGCGCGTCGAAGATAGGAGTTTAACGCCAAGAAGCAAAGGAGCGCCAGGTCGCTTTCATTAATTTGATTCGAAAGAGAATTCGAATGGAAGTCGCGCCTGCACGGTTCCCGACATTTCTTTTACGCGTTTAATATTTTGATAAATGAGATATCCTTCTTTTCCCAACTCTTCTTCGATTGCTTTTGACTTGACGGTTTTCTTGTATGAGTTGGTGAGGACATCTAAAAGTGAACGTGGTTCAGGGTATTCGCGAAGTGTAAATTCGGTGATTTTCGCCATGTGTGCAGCACTTGCAATAGCATCGTCCAAATTTCCAATGCGGTCAACAAGGCCCAGATCACGAGCACGCGTACCTGTCCATACCCTTCCCTGCGCAATGCTATCAATGAAACTGATGTCTTTATTTCTTCCAACTGCCACCCTGGTTTTGAAATCGTGATAAATGGTGTCGATTTCATTTTGAATGATTTTCTTTTCCACATCATTCATTGGGCGGGAGATAGAACCAATATCTGCATAAGGTCCGGTTTTCACCTGGTCGAAAGTTACTCCCAGTTTATGGTTGAAGAAGCTTTGCATATTGGGAATGATTCCAAAAACTCCGATGCTTCCTGTAATGGTATTGGGTTCAGCAAAAATGCTGTCGGCACCACAACTAATATAATATCCGCCGGAAGCCGCCAGATCTCCCATGGAAACAACAACAGGTTTTCCTTCTGCTCTCGCCAAAGTAATTTCTCTCCATATAATTTCACTCGCCAGGGAACTTCCGCCTGGAGAATTTACCCGCAATACAATTGCCTTTACGTTTTTATCTGTCCTTGCCTTGCGTATCAGATTTCTGTATTCATCAGACCCTATTTGACCTTCTTCTCCTTTTCCATAAACAATATCTCCCTGTGCATAAATGACTGCAATGCGATCTTTATCGCCATACTTATTGAGAGTGACGGCATCCAGGTAACTTCCGGGCAATACAAATTGAATCCGCGCATCCCTTTGCAATCCCAGTAATTTCCTAATCTCGTCTTTCACTTCATCATCATACCTCACGCCGTCAAGAAGATGATATTTTTCTGCGTCGGAAGGAGACTGAATCATGTACTCATTTGCATAACGGTGCAGAGTAGCCGTATCAACACTACGGGATTCAGAAACTTTCTGAAGAAACTCACCATAAATATCACCGAGCCAAACTGTTGTTTGTAACCTGTTGGCATCAGTCATTTTCTCTTCCCGAAGCGGTTCTGTAGCACTTTTAAATTTACCGTCGTAAAATATTTGTGGCTGAATTTCCAGTTTTGCCAGTGTATTTTTCAAAAAGTAAAGTTGTGCAGCAAATCCTTTCCATTCCACCGCGCCTTTTGGGTTACAATAAACTTTGTCTGCAACACTCGCCACATAATATGCCTTTTGAGAAATATAGTCACCGTAAGCAATGATAAATTTTTTGCTCTTTTTAAAATCTTCAAGGGCTAAACGAAGCTCAGCACTCGAAGCAAATCCATTGGCATTATCGTTACACTTGATATAAATGCCTTTAATTAATGAATCAGATTTAGCATGCCTGATCAGTCGAACCATTTCATATTGCGTGGGAATTTCTGCGTCTTTATCGCCACTAAACTGTACTATTGGGTTCTCCAGTTTTCTTTCTGAAAAATCCTGCGAAAGATCCAGCACAAGCACAGAAGACCGTTGGGTAATTGTTGCTTCCTTACTGGTAAGCCCGGTTATTAAAAATACCATAAACAAAAGTGCAACTCCCGTGAAAACAATCAGTGCCAGCAGAGATGCAAAAAATATTTTAAAAAAACTGCCCACAGTGGTAAAAATTTAATCTGTCAAAAATAAAGATATTTGAGCTCCGTAAATTACATACTATCGATGAACCGGACATATTTACTGTTGGGTGGTAATTTAGAAGACCGAATGCAATCCCTCAAATCAGCTTCCGCATACATTTCGGAAAGGCTGGGGAAAATCATCCTCGTATCATCATTTTATGAAACTGCTGCCTGGGGCAAAACGGATCAGCCCGCATTTTTAAACCAGGTAATTCTTGTAGAAACCACTCAGAATGCAGCTTCTACCCTTGAAATAATCTTGAATATTGAACAGGAAATGGGAAGGTTCCGAAAGGAAAAATATGGCCCCAGGATTATCGACATTGACATTCTTTTTTTTAATGATGAGATTATTCTTTCACCAAAACTGGTTATACCGCATCCCGAAATTCAAAACCGCAGGTTTGCACTGGAACCAATTGCAGAAATTGCAGGTAATTTTATACACCCCCTACTCAAAAAATCAATGGAACAGCTGCTCGAGGAATGCAAAGACCCACTCCCTGTCAAAAAACTGGAAAACCTGTGAATAAACCTTAAGGGTCATTTGAAAAGCCTTCTTTAAGTTTGATCGCTTTTATGAATTATCATTTCATTACTATTGAGGGAAATATCGGTGCCGGTAAAACTACTTTAGCCCACCTGTTGGCAAAGCATTACAATGCAAGACTTGTTTTGGAGCAATTTGCAGACAATCCTTTTCTCCCCAAATTTTATGAGAATCCCAGGCAAAATGCGTTCCCTTTGGAGCTTTTCTTCATGGCCGAGCGATATAAGCAATTGAAGGAACTCATTCACACCAAAGACCTTTTTCAAAGCATAACCATTAGTGATTATCTTTTTACTAAATGTTTGCTATTCGCTAAAGTGAATTTGCCCGAAGAAGAATTCAGATTATATCAAAGGTTGTTTGATATTATTCATCAACAGCTGGTGCAGCCGGACCTTTTGATCTATCTGCATGCACCCGTTCAAAAACTACAATCTAATATCAAGAAAAGAAACAGATCGTACGAGCAAAATATTCCTGACGAATACCTTTTCAAGTTGCAGGAAACTTACACGCATTATATCAAGCAACATAATGTCAAGACCCTATTCGTTGACGTTGGCAAATCAGATTTTTTAGGGAACGAAAAACATTTGCGGGCCATAACTGATGCCCTGGAAAAAGATTATGACAACGGTCAATATTATATCGCTTTACCTTCCTGAGGCGCCATATTTGATTCATAATCGCCGGGAGTCTAATATCTTTACGATTAATTTCACGCATGAGCTCAGCAAATTTGCAGGTTGGCACTGATCCTTTGGCAGCGGTTCGGATACCGGAATTCAGAAATTTCATTTTTGGGAGATTCACATTTATAGTCGGCCTCAGAATGATGGGCACACTGGTCGGCTGGTGGATTTATGAACTGACCAATGCGCCTTTTGCAATCGGACTGGTAGGACTATCTGAAGTTATTCCGGCAGTTTCCCTGGCACTTTATGCCGGACATGTAATTGATCTCAGCGAAAAAAGAAAACTACTATTACGGGGAATCTTACTTTATTTTACCTGCGCTGCTTTTCTGCTGATATTATCTACAAAATTCACGGCGCATCATCTCACTGCATTCAGGATTGCTATCGGCGTATATTTTGCCGTTTTTTGTACTGGGGTAATCAGGGCATTTGCAGGACCCACTTTTAATGTGCTCGTAGCGGCTATCGTTCCCCGTAATCATTTACAAAATGCCACAACGTGGAACCAGGGAACCTGGCTTTCGGCTTCCGTTACGGGTCATGCTATGGGTGGATTATTAATTGCGTCCATAGGAAACACAGGAACACTTATTACAATTACTTCCCTGCTTTTTATTTCTTTCCTCGTGATGTTCCAACTGAAGCCCAAACCACCATTAAATATTGCCGGAGAGAAAAAAACATGGGAGAGTGTAAAAGAAGGTCTAAGATTTGTCTTGCGCACAAAAGAAGTATTGGGCGCTCTTTCACTCGATCTTTTTGCTGTTCTGTTTGGAGGTGCCGTAGCTATGGTGCCGGTTTATGCAAAGGATATTTTGAATGTGGGGCCACAGGGATTTGGACTATTAAATGCAGCATCAGATATTGGGTCCATTTGCATTGTAATCCTCTTAACAATCGCTCCACTGAAAAGGAATCAGGGTCGCACACTATTATTTGCAGTAGCAGGTTTCGGTACCTGCATTATCATATTTGGTATCTCTAAAATTTTCTGGCTCTCTTTTGCAGCATTGCTCGTCTCAGGAATGCTGGATGGCATTAGTGTAGTTGTAAGAGGGACCATTCTTCAACTCAAAACCCCCGATAATATGCGGGGCAGGGTGATGAGTGTAAATTCCATGTTTATTAATTCCAGCAATGAGCTCGGACAATTTGAAAGTGGTGTGGCAGCAAAATTGTTGGGAGTGATCCCTTCAGTTGTTTTTGGAGGATGTATGACGCTATTGGTTGTCGCGATAACTTCTATAAAAGCACCTTCCCTTCGCAAATTGAACTACTAAATTTGAATAAGGATTTTAGATTTTTGTATTGTCTAAATACTAAGTACTACATACTAAATACTATATCGATTCTTTTCAATAACTTACTTCTTCAATTTTTATTCCATGCAACGCAGAACATTTCTCCGCAACACTACATTGTCAGCTGGTTTTTTAGCATTGCCCAACAAAGATTTATTAATGAAATATTTTGGACAACAGGCTTTCAAAATCACGCCGCTTCGCAATAACATCAGCATATTCACTGAGAAGGGTGGTACGATTGCATTTCTTTTAAATAAAGATGGTATTGCGGTTGTGGATGCGCAGTTTCCGGATCAGGCGAACCATTTGATTGGAGAATTGAAAAAACAATCGGATAAACCTATTGAAGTTCTGATCAATACCCACCATCACGGAGATCATACAGCGGGAAATATTGCTTTCAAAGGTTTGGCCAGAAATGTTTTGGCGCATAGTAATTCGAAAGCAAACCAGGAAAGAGTTGCCAAAGAACAAAAGAAAGAAGATCAGCAATTATACCCGGACCAGGTTTTTGGAGATGTATGGAGCACGAAATATGCCAAAGAAAAAATTACTCTTCATTATTTCGGTGCCGGTCACACGAACGGTGATGCCCTCGTACAATTCAATCATGCTAATATTGTGCACTTAGGTGATTTGCTATTTAACAGAAGACACCCATTCATTGACAGATCGGCGGGTGCAAATATCAAGAGCTGGATTGCTGTTCTTGAAAGAGCAATGAAAGAATTCGACAATAAAACAATTTACATTTATGGCCATGCTGCAGACGGATACGATGTTACCGGAAATGTGGATGACCTTAAAGCATTCCGCGATTACCTGGGCAACCTTCTTAAGTTTACAGAATCTGAAATGAAGTCGGGAAAATCCAGGGAAGAAATTCTTAAAGCCACATCAATTCCCGGCTCTCCGGAATGGAAAGGTGATGGAATTGAACGACCACTTCAGGCGGCTTTCGAAGAGCTTACTCCAAACACCTGATAAGTATTCTTCCAATTGAAACGGAGGAGTTAAACCACTGAGGAACTGAAGGCACAGAGTTTCACGGAGGCTCTCAGTGAGTCTACACGAACTCTGAGTCCCCGTGCTGAAAAAATCGCATTACTTTTTTGATTTCCCTACGGAGTCAACTAATTTTTGAAGTACAAAATAAACAGCAGGGCAAAAAGAACTATTCTTTAGCGTTAGTTGCGGTCTCTTTAATATGACATCCTCATCAGTATAAGGAAATCTTTCACAGTCTGAAGGTCGCACTTCATAAATGCTGCAGTAATTATCGGAACCCAAAAAGGGACAGGGAGCAGATTTGGCAACATAGTCACCGTCTTCATCTAATCTTAAATAAGTCTCAATAAAATCTCCTTCTTTCATTTTCAAATGCCTGCTGATGCGTTTGATATCGGGGGTCTTGAAACGAGGAGAATAATTTTTGCAGCAATTCGCGCAGTGCAGACAATCAATTTGTGAGAAAGCTTCTTCATGCAATTCCGGCAATTTTTTAAGCACTGCATTTTTATCTGCCCTATCCAGAAACTGTTTATACCGTTTCCTGTTTTCAGCAGATTTCTTCTCCCAATTATGTAAAATTTTATCAGGCATAATATCTGAAGGCACAGCTCCTGGGAATTGATCCCGATCAAAAGTCCTGTTAAGGCCCTGTAAACCGGGGGCAAGGTACATACTATTTAAGCTTTAGTTATTACTTTTGTCAATACTTTAAGATGGGAACGCTGCGGGAGCAAATATTAATTTTTGTAAGTACGCCGATTTATGTTTTCATAATCGGACTGGAAATTTTATTGAGTAACTATCACCATCGAAAATTATATACGTGGAAAGGTGCGCTCAATAATTTATACCTCATGCTATTGAACAGCGGGATCGATTTGTTGTTCCGCGGGATTTACATTTTGGTATTGGCCTATTTTTATGAGCGCCGCATTATATCCATCAGTTCAGCATTTGTTTACTGGTTTCTTTTAGTAATCATAGAAGATTTTTTGTATTACTGGCTGCATCGTTTTGATCATGAAATTCGATTTTTTTGGGCCGTGCATGTTACCCACCACTCGTCGGAAGAGATGAATTTTACAGTGGGATTTCGCTCGTCTGTATTTCAACCATTATACAGGTTCATATATTTCATTCCGCTGGCACTGGCAGGATTCAAGCCCATTGATATTGTATTTATTTATTCAGCTACTCAAATCTGGGGCATATTTGTTCACACCGAGCTTATCAAAAAAATGGGTTGGATGGAATATATCCTGGTAACGCCTTCCCACCACAGGGTGCATCACGCATCTAATCCAAAATATCTCGATAAAAACATGGGCATGTTCCTAATTATATGGGATAAATTATTCGGCACTTTCCAGCCAGAATTACCTGGTGAGAAATATGAAGCCATGAAATACGGACTTACCAAACCTCTCGAAAAAGAAGATCCTGTCAATGTTGTTTTTCACGAATGGAAAACGATTTGGTCCGATTTACGTCGCAAGGATATTACCTGGAAACAAAAGTTTAAATACCTTTTTGGCCCTCCGGGTTGGAGCCACGATGGTTCCCGTCACACCAGTGAAGAATTGCGAAAAATGGAGGCAAGCTTCAGCGATCATCCAGGAATGATCCAGGAAATGAATGAAGAGGCCCTGGCTGTTTAATTTTGTATACCTATCTGGCTGCCTACCAGGCTTTTCCACACTATCGAACAAGCTTTCAACAGCCTCCTTTTTATGTGTGGCTTTAACCTAACTTTGCGCATCTTTTTGAATGGTCAATCCCGAATTTTATGAATCTATTTGAATTGCAGGAAAAAGAATTCCAATCAAGGCATATCGGACCCAATGAAGCTGAAACCAGGGAAATGCTCAGAACAATTGGGGTAAACTCCCTTGAAGAATTGGTTAATAAAACAGTTCCTTCGTCTATCCGACTCTCCAAATCGCTGGACCTCCCTCCTTCTCAAAGCGAATTCGAATACCTCCAGGACCTTCGAAAACTCGCCACAAAAAATAAAGTTTTTAAGACATATATCGGTCAGGGATACTATGGCACCATCGTGCCCAGTGTAATTCTCAGAAATGTACTGGAAAATCCAGGATGGTATACACAATACACACCTTACCAGGCAGAAATTTCCCAGGGTCGGCTGGAAAGTCTGCTTAATTTCCAGACCCTGGTCTGTGACCTTACGGGCCTCCCACTTACCAATGCTTCGCTATTAGATGAGGCAACTGCTGCCGCTGAGGCGATGGCGATGTTGTTTCATCATGTAAATAAGAATGACGAAATCGCACGCCCTAAATTTTTTGTTGATCAAAAAATTTTCACACAAACAATTGATGTTATTATCACTCGCGCAGAACCAATAGGGATTGAAGTAGTAATTGATGATTACAAAACTGCATCTATTGATAACGGTTACTTTGGCGCCATCGTGCAATATCCAAACAGTGAGGGCTCTATTGGAGATTATCGTCAGTTTATTAATAAAGTGCAGGCTGTGGGTGCATTTAGCATCATGGCTACAGATCTTGCTGCTCTAACTCTTTTGACTTCACCCGGAGAATTGGGAGCAGATGTTGCCATCGGTTCGGCTCAAAGATTTGGTGTACCAATTGGCTATGGTGGTCCGCACGCAGCATTTTTTTCTACCCGTGATGAATTCAAGAGAGGCATTCCGGGAAGAATTATTGGTATTAGTATCGATTCGCAGGGAAATCGCGCATTAAGGATGGCACTTCAAACGCGCGAACAGCATATTAAAAGAGAAAAAGCCACTTCAAATATTTGCACTGCACAGGCCCTCCTCGCAAATATGGCTGCGATGTATGCAGTTTATCATGGTCCGGACGGTCTTAAAAATATTTCAAACAGAATTGCGCTTCTTGCCAATACACTTTCCAATGAACTTGCAGAACTGGGTTTTGTAAATATAAATGAGCATTATTTTGATACACTCAAAATAAGAACGGCAGATTCATCTAAAATCAAAGCGATTGCAGAAGCGCGCGAAGTGAATTTCAGATATTACGATGGGGACCTTATCGGAATTAGCATTGATGAAACAACTTCTCAAAAAGATATCCTGGATATCATTTACATTTTTGCAGAGGCAATCGG
>PSRI01000151.1 GCA_003175935.1 Bacteroidota bacterium | reverse complement strand
TTGTATTTGTCATCGTTTAAACCCGTAAGTATTTTCAAAAATCAGTATAAAAAAACACAGCTCACTTTCAATCCGAGGAAAGTTCTCGTGGTTTTGCAATTCACATTTGCCATTGTACTCATAATTTCAACACTAATCATACGCAATCAGATTGTGCATGTTCAGGATCGTGACAAAGGATATTCGAATGTGAATCTCATTCATGTTGATTTTGCAGGAGACATTGAACGAAATTATGAGTTGATTAAAAAGGAGTTATTGAGCACAGGCGCAGCCACTTCAGTTACCAAGACAATGACGGGCATTACTGACGGTGGAGCACACACGTGGGGATTGAGGTGGAAGGGAGAAAATCCAAAGGATACCAATACTACGATAACACTTTACAGTGCAGATGCCGATCTGATAAAAACTTCGGGAATGCAATTGATTGCCGGAAGGGATATTGATATTCAAAAATATCCGGCAGATAGTTTTTCTGTTTTACTAAATGAAAGCGCAGTAAAACTTATGGCATTTAAAGATCCTATTGGGCAAATTATTTCAAGAGTCAGCGGTGAAACCCTGCATGTTGTTGGAGTAGTGAGAGATTATGTGACCGGTTCACCTTATGATGAAATTCCTCCCACAGTGATCCAGGGTCCCGGAGCCTGGTTTAATACCATGCATATAAAATTAAGTCCTGCAAGGCCTACTTCAGAAAATTTAGCGAGTGCTGAGAAAATATTTCAAAAATATAATCCAGCCTATCCCTTTGACTATCAGTTTTTGGATCAGGAATTCGCACGGAAATTCGAGAATGAACAAAGGACAAAAGCCCTGGCTGGTTTATTTGCAGCATTGGCAATTTGTATATCGTGCCTTGGATTATTTGGACTATCAGCATATATGGCGGAAAGCAGAACAAAAGAAATTGGTGTTAGAAAAGTTTTGGGCGCGTCAACTATTGGTATAACAAGATTGCTCTCATTTGATTTTCTGAAACTTGTTTTTGCGGCTTTGATTATTGCAAGTCCGATTGCATGGTGGTTCATGAACCAGTGGTTGCAGGATTTTTCATATAGAATTCACATAGGCGCTGGAATATTTTTACTGGCAGGATTTATTTCAATTTCAATTGCTTTAGTCACCGTGAGTTTTCAGTCGATCAAGGCGGCGATTGCGAATCCAGTTAAATCTCTTAGAAGCGAATAGCGGCGCCGACCTTCGTCAGGACCTGCGGCTTTGCGACCCGACGCAGGAGGGCTTAGCGCCTTTGCGAGAGGTCAATCGAAATCTAAATTATTAGTATGCTTAGAAATTATTTGAAAACCGCCTGGAGGAATTTGGTGAAAAACAAATTCTATTCCCTGATTAATATTTCCGGATTAGCGATAGGCTTAGCAGTAGGATTGCTCATTTTGTTATGGGCACAGGATGAATTCAGTTTTGATTCATTTCATAAGAACCAGGCGAATATTTACAAGTTGGAGAATATGGTTGGTACTGGTACGAGCCGACAGTTATGGCCCGTTACAGCAGCACCGATTGGCATTATGGGCAAAAAGAAAATTCCGGGAATAAAGGAAGCAGTCAGGGTTAGCTATAACTACTATTACGGTCTTTTCAAATACAAAGAGAAATTGTTTAATGAGGATAAGAATTATTTCGTGGATCCATCATTCTTTAGCGTGTTTGATTTCAACCTGGTTAAAGGCAATTCCGCCAATCCTTTCCCTGATAAAAGTTCAATTGTAATAACTGAATCAATCGCCAAAAAATATTTTGGGAACGAAGAACCAATTGGAAAAGTGATTGTAGCGGAGGATACGGTAAATTTAAAAGTAACCGGAGTAATTCATGATCTCCCAAAGAACACAAATTTGCAGGGAGATATATTTTACCCCATTTCATTACTTGCACAGAAGAGATATGCTGAATCAGGTGGAAAGGAAAATATGGAAACGGATTTTTCCCAGTTCAACTACGATACTTATTTATTATTAGAACCGGGCTTTAATTTTCAAAACCTTGCCAAATCATTGCGCGATATTCACCTGAGCGTGAAACCAGATGATACCGACATTGGATATGTATGGTTGCCTCTATCAAAAATTCATTTGTATCGGGCAGATGGATCAGATGGAGGCATAAAAACAGTGAGAATGTTTATTATTATTGCCGTTTTCATTTTATTCATTGCCTGCATCAATTATATAAACCTTTCAACCGCCAGGTCTTTATTAAGGGCCAAAGAAGTAAGTCTTCGAAAAATTGTGGGTGCGGCTAAAACGCAATTATTCATTCAATTCATCGCTGAAACGACTTTATTGTTTGTTTTTGCGACCGGCCTCGCTTTGGTGATACTATATTCGCTGCTTCCTGCATTCAATAATATTTCTGGAAAAGAAATTGAGCTTAACATCAATAATTCTCAATTGTGGAAAGTAATTGGGGTTACCATAGCAAGCTCATTGGTGGTATCAAGTATATATCCAGCCATTTTGTTGTCCTCTTTTGAACCCATCAAAGCATTGAAAGGAAAAATAACGGCGAGATTCAGTAGTGTACTATTCAGACAAGTGTTAGTAGTGGTTCAATTCTGCATTTCTGTAATTCTGATTGTTGGAACACTGGTAGTAGGAAACCAATTGAAATATATTCAATCCAAAGAACTCGGCTATGATAAAGAAAATGTTTTATCGTTTCCTGTTATTCGAATGTATCATCACCTCGATGCAGTTCGGGACGATTTGTTAAATCAGCCTGGAATTACAGGAGTAACCTGGTCAAACGCAAATATTATAAGCTACGGTAATCAAACAGGCGATAATTCCTGGGACGGAAAGGAAAATGGGGAGACTCTCATGCTGAACCCCATGAATATCCACAAAGACTTTATTCCATTTTTTAAAATGCAGCTCGTTGAAGGAAAGAATTTCGAGGGAACAGGATCTGATTCAACTCATTTTATTTTGAATGAATCTGCCGTGAGAGCAGCAAGATTAAAGAACCCAATTGGAAAAAGATTTAAACTCTGGCAGACCGAGGGAACAATTATTGGGGTTGTAAAGGATTTTCATTTCTCATCTCTTCGAAATAAGATCAATCCTGCGATATTTTATTCTCAAAAAAGTAATATTCAGCAAGTCTATGTAAAAGTTTCAGGGAAACAACTTCCTCAGGCCATAGATGCAATAAAATCAAATTGGGAAAAATACAATGCCGGCTTCCCCTTTGAATATAATTTTCTCGATGAAAAATTCAAACATTTATATCTCTCGGAACAAAGGACATCGAAACTGTTTGACATATTTGCCGGCATAGCCATTTTTATTTCCTGTCTGGGTCTTTTAGGTCTCGCTGCGTATATGGCCCAGGTTCGCACACGTGAAATTGGTGTAAGGAAAGTCCTGGGTGCGAATGTGATTGGTATTATTCAGTTGCTGGCCAAAGATTTCATTAAACTCGTTTTTATTGCCATAATCATTGCAACGCCAATAGCCTGGTATATCATGAATAAATGGCTGCAGGATTTTGCATATAAAATAAGTATTGGATGGTCCGTTTTTGTGATTGCAGGAATACTTGCGATCATCATAGCGATGATTTCAATAAGTGTACAAAGCATCAAAGCGGCTATTGCGAACCCGGTAAAGTCTCTTCGTACAGAATAGCGTCTTTGCGTCCGAAGGACTTTGCGCCTTTGAGCGAGGCCTTTCGAAAGTAAATTTAATAGTATGCTGAAAAATCATTTCAAAATCGCATGGAGAAATTTGATTCGCGACAAGCAATTCACTGTTTTGAATTTACTCGGTTTGTCTATCGGTCTCGCCTGCGCGCTACTGATATACCTGTGGGTGCATGAAGAAATGCGTGTCGATAAGTTTAATGAAAAAGATGCCCGATTATACCAGGTTTTGAAAACGGCACCTAATTCTGATGGTACTATTTCTGTATTTGATGTTACGCAGGGAATGCTGCCCCGGTTGATGAAATCTGATTTTCCAGAAGTGGAATATTCTGTTGCGGTAAGGAATCAATCTGAAGGAATTATTTCTATTGACGACAAGCATGTAAAAGTTTTATCAAAATTTGTGGGCCCCGACTTTTTTAAAATATTTTCTTACAAACTGGTAGATGGAGACCCAAACTACAATTTCAGTGGTAAATATGATGTGCTGATTTCAGATCGACTCGCTCTCAAATTATTTAATTCAACTCAAAATCTAACTGGGAAAACATTTAATTGGGACCGGGGTGAATTCACTGGTCCGTATAAAATTGCAGGAGTATATAAAGCACCCCCCGCCAATGCTACTGAGCAATTTGATTTGTTGTTTAGTTATTCGATTTACGAAGAAAAAGAAGCAGAATATGTGAATGTTTGGTATAGCAATGGCATGTGCACTTTTTTATTGCTTAAGCCAGGGACAGATCTGACGGCATTTAATCAAAAGATCAAAGATTACACCCGAAATAAAATAAAAGCTCTTCCAAATGCGGGTGATATACTTCCTTACGAAGGAAATTTATTTGTGCAGAAATACTCCGACAGGTATTTATACAACCATTTCGAGAATGGCGTGCAATCGGGCGGAAGGATTGAATATGTAAAATTATTTTCCATCATTGCTATTTTCCTTTTAATCATTGCCAGCATCAATTTTATGAACCTGTCAACTGCAAAGGCTGCGCAGCGGATGAAAGAAGTTGGTATAAGAAAAGTAATTGGGGCAGACAGGCTCTCGTTGGTCTGGCAATATCTTTCGGAATCTATTTTGTTGAGCGCTCTGGCTTTGGGAATTGCCATTGTTATTGCCATTTTGTTCTTACCCGTATTCAGACAAATCACTGGCAAAGAAATCGAACTAAGTCCCGATGCTAATATTGTTTATACTGCGGTTATAATTACTTTAATCACAGGAATATTTGCCGGCAGTTATCCCGCATTTTATTTGTCCGGGTTCAATCCTATAAATGTTCTAAAAGGAAAGTTGCAAACTAAATCTGGGGAATCATGGATACGCAGGGGTCTGGTTGTTTTCCAGTTTTCTGTTTCGGTGATTTTGATTGTGACGGTGATGGTGATTTATCGTCAGATGCAATTGGTGCAAAACAAAAATTTAGGTTTTACAAAAGACAACGTTATCAAATTCTCAAATGCAGGAGAATTGCAAAAACATATGGTTCCGTTTTTGGAAGAATTGAAAAAAATACCCGGCGTGGCAAATGCGTCTTCAATGAGTGGTGATTTTGTGGGAAATCCTGCGCATGGTGGGGGAGGAATTGGCTGGGAAGGAAAGGATCCAAATTTGGGCATTGAATATTATGGTACTGAGGCAGATTTTGATTTTATTGAAACGATGGGTATCAAAATGGTGCAGGGCAGATCATTTTCCAGAGAATTTTCAACTGATAGCAATGCTGTCGTTTTCAATCAAACTGCCCTCAAAGCCATGGGCATTCAAAATCCTATTGGCAAAACAGTTTCCATGTGGGGTGCGAAGAAACAAATAATAGGAATAGCCAAAGATTACAATTTTGAATCCTTGTATAAATCTGTACGACCTGCCTTCATCGTTTTTGTTCCCAGGAGCGAAAGCACCATCGTAAAAATAAGGAGTACTGATCAAAGGGCTACAATCGCGCGGATAGAAAACCTTTACAAAAAATTCAATCAAAACCTTGATTTTAATTTCAGGTTTTTGGATGATGATTACCAACTACTGTATTCGTCTGAACAAAAAGTCACCATTTTATCACGCTATTTTGCAGGTATTGCGATTGTAATATCGTGTTTAGGACTATTTGGACTCGCCGCATTTACCACTCAAAAGCGCCAAAAAGAAATTGGAATCAGAAAGGTTGTTGGTGCATCGCTGCAGGATGTCGTTTATTTGTTGTCAAAAGATTTTCTTCGTCTGATCTTAATTGCCCTTGCCATTTCAATTCCTATTTCCTGGTGGGCTGCAAACCAATGGCTCCAAAGTTTCGCTTACCGTGTAAATATGAGAGCTGATATTTTTATCATTACTTCATTTGCAGTGATCCTGATTACCATAATCACGATAAGTTTCCAAACCATTCGTGCTGCCCTCGAAAACCCAGTGAAATCATTAAAAGTCGAGTAATCATTTCGATTTTGGATTTATGAGCTATATCCTAATTAGATTTTTTTTGAACCGTCCGCCAGCGGGCGGATAAACTCCGACACTGAGCTCACAAGGTGCACTGAGAGCCAATACCTTAATAATTGAAAATTCACCATTTAATGAAATCTGTCTAGGTACTAAGTACTAGGTACTTCTAATCTACCCGTGTAACATATTTCTGATAGGATCGTATATATCCTGATATCGATCCATTGTTACACCCAATTCACGCCATGTTCAGGAATTATTTCAAAACAGCCTTAAGAAATCTTTGGAAAAGCAAAGGGTTTTCTGCCATTAATATTATTGGTCTGGCTATTGGCCTGGCCACCTGTTTGTTGATCATCCTTTATGTTTTTGATGAATTGGGTTACGATAAGTACAACAAAAAAGCCAGCAGAATTTACAGGATCAACAATGACATTAAATTCGGTGGAAACAATTTTAATCTCACTCAAGTCCCAGGCGTATGCGGTCCGGCGCTCGTTCGTGAGCTTCCTTCGGTAGAGCAATACGCGCGTTTTCGTTATCACGGTAGTTTTCTTGTAAAAAAGGGCAACACTAATTTGCGTGAGCAAAATGTAGTTTATGCTGATTCAACCATGTTTGATGTGTTCACCCTTCCGATGATTTCGGGAGATCCTAAGTCTGCTCTGACTGTTCCCCATTCGCTTGTGATTACAGAAACCACTGCCAAAAAATACTTTAACAGAACCGATGTTGCCGGTCAAACCATGGTAATCAACGATACCATTAATTATAAAATAGCCGGCGTGATAGAGGACATTCCAAGACAATCTCATTTCAATTTCGATTTTTTTGTGCCGATGTTGCAGGATGAATATAGTCGGGATGAAAGCGGTTGGCTCAGTG
>PSRI01000221.1 GCA_003175935.1 Bacteroidota bacterium | reverse complement strand
CTGCGTTGCAGATTCCTCTCTGCGCCGGAAAATTTAGACTAAACGTCGTTCATTTATGGAGGCTTGTTCGGAATGACAAGAAAGAATTACCGACACGCATCCACATCCGCAATTATTACCACACTGCGAAAACGCTTGTCGTTATTTAGAGCCGCTATTTGATGATGGATGAGTTCTTTGCAACGGTGGATGAGCGCTGCATCCTTGGGAAGTTTGAGCAAAAGCTCCATCAGAAATTGATTCCTTACACGATTGACAACAGGTTCGGCAGGACCAACTACATAATCTGAAAAATCCTTTTGAAAAGCTGCAGCAAAAATTTGCGACGCAGATTGCACCACTTCTTTTATTTTATGTCGGAATGTAATGAGGATAACCCGCGAAAAAGGAGGATAGAAAAATCGCTGACGATGGTCGATCTCAAATTTGAAAAATATTTTATAGTCGTGCTGCTGCACAAAATGTAAAACAGGGTGACGGGTATTTGCTGCCTGTATCATTACTTTGCCCTCGCCTTGTTTTCGACCGGCCCGGCCACTCACCTGCTCCATCAATTGAAAAGCGCGTTCATTCACTCTGAAATCAGCGAAACTTAGGAGGCTGTCAGCATCCAGAATTCCTACAAGGTTTACGTGATCAAAATCAAGTCCCTTAACTACCATTTGGGTACCCACCAAAATATCAAGACGCTGTTGTTCAAATTGCTGAATGAGTTGGTCATGTGCTTGCTTTCCCCGAACACTGTCAATATCCATTCTTGCTATTCTTGCTTTTGGGAAAAGTTCTTCGAGTTGCTCTTCAATTTTTTCAGTGCCAAAATTTTTCTGGATGAATTTATGATTGCCGCACGCGGCACATGTTTCCACCGTAGGGTATACGGTACCGCAATAATGACAAATAAGTTTATTAGTAAGTTTATGATACGTAAGACTTACGTCGCAATATTTACACTGCGGAATCCAGCCACAAACCATGCAAATCTGGTATGGTGAATAACCTCTTCTGTTTTGAAACAATATTACCTGCTTTTGTGATGCCAGGGATTGTTCAATGCTCGCTTTTAATTGTGGCGAAAGTGTAATTTTTGATTTATCCTTAGTAACAATTTGTTTCGTGTCAATAATATCAATTTCAGGCAATTCAAAAGCACCATATCGCTCCGGCATTTCCACGAGTCCGTACTTATTTTGAATGGCATTGTAATAACTCTCTACAGATGGAGTGGCCGTTCCTAACAAAACTTTGGCCTGGAATAATGTTGCATAAAAAATTGCACTGTCTCTGGCATTGTATCTGGGTGCGGGATCCTGTTGCTTAAAAGAAGCATCATGTTCTTCATCAACAATGATCAGTCCCAGGTTAGAAAATGGAAGAAAAAGTGAGGACCTCGCTCCTAAAATGATTTTTAATTCGCCCGACTTGATCTTATTCCAAATTTCAATTCTTTCATTTTGATTGAACTTACTGTGATATATCCCAATATACCCTCCAAAATGCTTTTGTAATCTTCGAATGATCTGCGACGTTAGTGCAATCTCGGGAAGTAAATACATCACCTGCTTACCTTCTTTTATGAATTGTTCTATTAGTTTTATGTATACCAGCGTTTTCCCGCTCGATGTGATTCCGTGAAGCAGGCATACATTTTTCTCCGAGAATTTTTCTTTTACAGATTGCAGCGCCGTCTCCTGGGCAGCAGTAAGCTGAAAATCAATATTCACATTTCTTGGCAAATATTGAATACGATCGATAGATCTTTTTTCAAGACGAATTATTTTCTTCTCCTCCAGTCCCTTTAATTGCGCTTCTGATGCGCCGGATTTTTTGAGGAGCTCCGATTTTGAAACTTCCCCTGTTGTTTTTATTAAATGAAGATAGCTAAGCAGGAGATCCAATTGTTTCGGTGCACGTTTCCAGTTATTCATCAAATCCGAAAGCTTTTCTTCGGATTCGTATTCAGGACTTAGAATTACAAAAGTTTCTTTCTTAGGTGAATAGGTTTCTTTTAACGACTCCCAAACAAAACAAACTTTTTTATCGATCATTCTCTTAATGACCGGATAGACGTGAGAAGAGTCGAGAATTTGCTGTACTTCGGAGAGTTTTAATTCTTTTTTTATCAGGAGTGCTTCGGCCACAAGGTATTCATCATGATCCAGTTGGGAAAAATCATCCCCGTATTCATCATTTCTTATAAGAATCGTTTCACTGCTCAGTTTGAAATGCGAAGGAAGCGCCGCGGACATCACCTCACCTTCGCTGCACATGTAGTAATCGGCGATCCATTCCCAAAGTTTTAATTGCTCTTCAAAAACGATGGGTTCAACGTCCAGAATATTTAAGATGTCCTTCGGCTCAAAAGCTGTAGGCTTATCAAAATGCAATCTTTTAACTACGCCGGCGTATTTCTTATTTTTTCCCAATACCACTTCTACCCTGCAGCCTACACGAATCTGTTCCTGAAATTGTGTGGGTACCTGCCAGGTGTAATTTTTGGGAAGAGCGAGGGGTATGATAATCTCGGCGTACATCAAACATCAAATTTAGCGAAATGGTTTCACGCAAAGACGCTGAGAAGCGCAAAGACGCTAGAATCTATTTTATCCAGCTGGCGTTGTATTCGCGCAGTTTTTTATCCATAATCGAATAGACTTTTTCACGAAGTGCGGGAAGATCTTTCATGGTGAGTCCTTCTACGGGAACAGGTTCAAGATAGATGGCACGGCTTCGTCCAGGGTTAAGGGTTAGGATATGTTCAAAATGCATGCGGTCGTAGGCATCGAGAAAGAGAACGGGTTTAATGGGAGTTTGCGTTTCAATTGCAATTCGAAAAGCTCCATCAAAAAATCCTTTCACGGGCTTACCGGTTTCATTAAATGTTCCTTCAGGAAAAATGAGAATCGAAATTCCTTTTTCCACAAAACGTTTCAGTCTGCGTACGCTTTTGGCCCTGTCACGAGCATCGCTTCGGTGAACGGTTACAATGGCATTTCTGTAAATAAATCCAAACACAGGTATTTTAGAAATTTCTTCCTTCCCGAGTGGGCGAACCGGCTGACGAAATGTTTTCACCAAAATAGCAGCGTCTAAAAACGAAAGATGATTCGCAACAAAAATATAAGGATGATTTTTATCGTGCGGAAATTCGAAAATATTTTTGTGAAAAATCCCAACAAGTGGAAACCATATCTCACCCCAGATCATACAAATTTTATAAATCAAATTGCCACCGCGAACCGGACCCAGGAACGAAACGAGGACAATAAAAGGAAAGAAGAAAAGCATCCATGCCACAAACAGGACTAATGCATAAATGAAATAAATCAGGAGCAGGCTTCTCTTAAGCAGATTCATTATGGTTCAGCTTCATTGACAATTGCAATACCAGTCTTTTTCTAAATCTATACAAGTGATAACAACCATTCCTCTATTTGTAGGCGCAAATATAATTCTCAATCGCTGGTTTTCACGAGTTGTCCCTTCCACTGCATATTTTGGATCGGGCTTTCCATCCGGTTCACTTTTTTCATAGTTGATAGTACCATTTTCGAGGATCTCTTTAATTTCTGTTTCATCAATATGCCTGCAATCCATTCTGCACCGGGCATGCTTCGTATAAATCATGTGCGATGCATCCCGCACAAATTCTACCGGATGTCGATTGCTGTTTCTGTAAACCAGCAGTCCAACAACCAGCAACAAAATGAACACGATTAAACCCAGGTTTCGGGATCTCATAAGAAAACTTGCATTATGTGCGCCTTTGCGCAACTTTCTTGTCAGCCGAAGTTACGGGTATCGTAACGAAGGCTGAGCGTCTTAGATTGAAATGCAGCGGATAATTGCTTTGGACAGTCTATCCGTGACAGATGGCCATTAAGGCTTATCTTTGCAAACTTATGGCTGAAGCGAGAACAGTGGCATTTCACACTTTGGGTTGTAAGCTGAATTTTTCAGAAACCTCCAGCATTTCCCGTCAGCTGGAACACGAGGGTTTTTTGAAAAAAGAATTTGATGATCAGGCAGATGTATATGTAATCAATACTTGTTCCGTTACAGATAATGCCGACAAAGAATGTCGCCAGATTGTTCGCAGGATACAACGTCGCGCACCCGAAAGTCTGGTTGTTATTACAGGCTGCTACGCCCAACTTAAGCCCAAAGAGATCGCTGAAATCCCCGGGGTTGACCTGGTTCTGGGCGCTGCTGAGAAATTCAATATTGCCTTACACTTAAGAGAATTATCCAAAGGCGATTCAGCCAAAATTTGCAGTTGCGATATTGAAGAAGTCAGCGGGTTTCATTCTTCTTATTCAATTAACGACAGAACGCGCACTTTCCTTAAAGTTCAGGATGGCTGCGATTACAATTGCTCATTCTGTACCATTCCAATGGCAAGAGGAAAAAGCAGGAGTGATGTCATTGCCAATGTTGTGAAACAGGCAGAAAACCTTGCAAAAAACGGAGTTAAAGAAATCGTTCTTACCGGGGTGAACCTCGGAGATTTTGGAAAAGGTCCTGATGGAAATAAAAAACATGCTGAGAACTTTTTCGAGCTTGTTCAGGCTCTCGACAGAGTTGAGGGAATTCATCGATACAGAATCTCTTCCATCGAACCCAACCTGCTTACCGATGAGATCATAGAGTTTGTTTCGAAGAGCAATAAGTTCATGCCCCATTTTCACATTCCATTGCAAAGTGGAAGCAATAAAATTTTAGGATTGATGAGGCGGAGGTATAAGCGTGAGTTGTATGCAGAACGCGTGGAAAAAATTAAGTCACTCATGCCGCATTGCTGTATAGGTGCTGATGTGATTGTTGGCTTTCCGGGTGAGACTGAAGAAGATTTTAACAATACATTTGAATTCCTGCACGAGCTTGAGATTTCTTACCTGCACGTGTTTACTTATTCTGAAAGGGCGAATACACTTGCCGCTGAAATGGGTTCCGTTGTGCCGGTAAACATCAGGCATGAGAGAAACAAAACACTTAGAAATCTTTCTTATAAAAAGATGCAATTCTTTACAGATCAGCATAGAGGATCAAACAGACCAGTTTTATTTGAAGGAAGAAATAAGGACGGAATGATGGAAGGTTATACGGATAACTATATAAGAGTACAAACTCCTGTGCGACAAGAATGGGAGAACAGCATTGTAGATTGGAGCATTTGATGAACGCCAACCCTTTGCCGATTATTTACGTTATTATTGTAGGAAGATGAGCATGAAAAAATTCCAGGTAACGATTCATTTTGAAATGGACGATGAGTTCATGGGACTGGTACCGCAACACCGCGAATATGTAAATGGACTTATTGAAAACGGTGTTATTGACCATTATGTTGTCACTATGGAATCACAAAAGGCCTGGATCACTTTCAGCGCCGATACCAAAAAAGAAGTAGAGGGCTATCTCGCCAAATCTCCCATTTACAAATACTGGACCTACGAAATTGAAGAGTTGTT
>PSRI01000025.1 GCA_003175935.1 Bacteroidota bacterium | reverse complement strand
ACGCTTGCTCCCAAACCCTGGCAGGCGACACTCATCCAGGGGTTCCCGTTTTTGTCCCTGGTCCAGATCCATCCCCCATCCCATGGCGGACGAACAGCCTGACGTGGAATACCGGAATATTTTATAGTCAGGGTTTGAATAGTTCCCTTCTTTGGGCTCTCGCCAAAATCAACCCAGTAAACATTCCCATCTCGCACCGATTTGAGTTGTTTTCCATTCCAACTGAAAGAGGATGCCTGCAAAGGTTGTTGCAGATCCACCTGCATTTTATTTTTTGAGTCAAGTACTTTAAATCGAATTTCAGTTAGGCCTTCAATAGATTTATTTTCAAAATCAGGTTTTATGTTAATCGCATAGCTTGTCACATCCCACCAGGCCCTTTCAGGACCAATGGTTCCCCGAAGGGTATCCGCATGAGTAAATTCCTTTTTCTTGCTCAAAGGTTGGGCATTTAATAAATCGCCCATAATTATAATGAGGACTAAAACAGATGTGGCGCGTAATATTTTATTCACCGTGTTGCATTTTGAATGCTAAATTTAGGCGGAAATAAGTATGGAAATCAGAAAAAATTTTTAGCGGCAACTTTCGGATAATTCCAGGTTAAATGCGGTTCATATATTCGAAATGGTTTCAAATTGAATTTTATTATTAAATACTATTATTCCAGTATCCGGCTATCAATCGGGTTAGCTTTTCTTTTCTCTATATTCCTGCCATTTTCCTGCACTTCAAAGAAGCATAGCAATAATAATATTTTCCATTACAATCAGCCTGAAGGTATATCAACGCTTGATCCTGCCTTCGCCAAAAACCAGGCAATCATTTGGGCAGTTCATCAATTATATAATACACTGGTGGAGGTAGATCAAAATCTCGAAATTGCCCCATCGCTGGCAACTCACTGGGAGATTTCTGATGACAGGCTCACTTATACTTTCTATCTCCGCAATGATGTCTATTTCCATGAGGATCCTGCATTTGGTGAAAAGAAAACGCGAAAACTAAATTCAAAAGATGTTGAATTCAGTTTTAAAAGAATTATCGACACAAAAACTGCATCGCCAGGCGCGTGGATTTTTAATGGCAGAGTTGATCCGGATTCAGGTTTCAAAGCTGTAAACGATTCTGTTTTCCAATTAAAATTAATTCGTCCATTCAATCCGATACTGGGGATTCTCAGTATGCAATACTGTTCAATTGTACCTAAAGAAGTTGTTGAATATTACGGAAATGATTTCAGAAGACATCCATGTGGTACAGGTCCTTTTCAATTTAAAGTTTGGGAAGAAGGACAGGCTTTAATTTTTAGCAGAAATGAAAATTATTTTGAGAAAGACAGTGCAGGGAATCGCTTACCTTATTTAGATGGCGTAAAAATTTCTTTCCTCGACAGCAAAGCAACCGAGTTTCTTGAATTTACACAGGGAAGGCTTGATTTCATCAATGATATCGACGCTTCCTTCAAAGATGAAGTGTTGAATAAATCAGGCGAGTTAAAAAAAGAATGGATTGGAAAAATTCAGCTCGACAAACACAGTTTTCTCAATACTGAATATCTTGGAATACTGGTTGACAGTAGCAATCCACTTCTTCAAAATAATCCGTTACGCATAACCTCAATCAGACAGGCCATTAACTATGGGTTTGACAGAAGAAAAATGATTTTGTACTTACGCAATTCACTGGGAACTCCATCAGAAAGTGGTTTTGTACCTGCAGGTCTTCCGTCTTTCGATTCATCACTGGTGAAAGGTTATAATTACGACATTGAAAAATCGAGAAAATTATTGGCTCAGGCTGGATATACCGACGGAAAAAATTTGCCAACAATTAAATTGCTTACAATTCCTCAATATTCTGAGTTAGGAAGTTTTATTGCAAAACAGCTTGAAGAAATTGGTCTGAAAGTTCAGGTGGAAGTTGTACAAAAGAGTTTGCTAATGGACCAGACTGCAAAATCTCAGGCTACTTTTTTCAGAGGCAGTTGGATGGCAGATTACCCTGATGCAGAAAATTATCTGAGTGTTTTTTATGGTAAGAATCCTGCGCCGCCAAATTATACCCGTTACCACAATTCTAATTATGATGCGCTGTATGAAAAAGCATTAGTGGAACAGAATGATTCAGTGAGATATGCTTTGTATAGGGCAATGGATCAGATCGTGATCCGGGATGCACCAGTCGTACCGTTGTGGTACGACATGGTAGTAAGATTAGTGCAACCTGGAATAAAAAACTTTGAAACTAATAGTTTAAATCTTTTGGAACTCCGGAGAGTGAAAATTGAAAATCCGGCAAAAAAATAACAGTTATCTGGATTCTCCAGCACTTGCTTTCAATTTGCTTTTAAATACTTTTTCAAATTTTTCAACTTTGGGTCTGATTACAAAATAGCAATAAGGGGCATTGCCATTATTGTTAAAATAATTCTGATGATAATCTTCAGCCGCGTAAAAATTCCTGAATGGTTCAATGGCTGTTACAATAGGATTATCCCAGGCGCCGCTTTTACCCAATTCTTCTTTGTAATGTTCGGCTTTTTGTTTTTGTGCATCGTTATGGTAGAAAACTACACTACGATATTGAGGACCCACATCATTTCCCTGCCTGTTTAATGTGGTAGGATCATGAACTTTCCAAAATACTTCCAACAGTTCATCAAAGGTGATCTTCGAAGGATCATATACAATTTGACAAACTTCAGCATGGCCCGTAGTCTTGCTGCAAACCTGTTCGTAAGTTGGATTGGGAACCGATCCTCCGCTATACCCGCTCGTTACTTTCAATACACCTTCCAATTCCTGAAATACGGCCTCTGTACACCAAAAACATCCGGTTCCAAATGTAGCCGTGTCAGTCTTAAGATTCGTCATAATTTTAGTATCATCCATATTCTTAGATTTTTTAGTGTTGTTTTTTTGTGCGCATGAAAGCAAACTAAAAATGCTGCTGATCGCAACTGTTAGAAACATTCTCATACAAGGAGTCTTTATTTGAAGTACCATATACGGACAAATTTCGTGCAAGATAGTCTTGCTTGCCATTGTGCAATTGTAAGCAATGCGACAAATCCAAAGTCTTTAAGATGACCTTAACACAAACGTTAAAGCCAGATGAAGTTACGTAACACTCGTGATGAAAGATGCCTTGAAATTCAGCAAGGCATGAAAATGCTCTTCATTCCCGACTTTTAGTGTGATCTAAAATCTGCAAATTACCAAATGCAGATAGATTTGAGATTATATTTGGAGCATCAAGCATTTATAAAGGTGCCACCATGAAGCGTAAAAAAAATGAAAAGATTGTCATCCGGCTAAAGCCCGGAATGGACTTAAAGCGCGAACTGGATTTACTGACGAAAGAGGAAAAAATTGAAGCAGGATGGATCCTTTCTGCTGTTGGCAGTTTAACAAATTACGTCATTCGATTCGCAAACCAGCCGAAGGCAGCCACTGCCATTGGCCACTTTGAACTGGTAAGCCTGACAGGAACTTTGAGCAAAAATGGCAGCCATTTGCACATCAGTATTTCAAATGAAAAAGGCGCAACAATTGGGGGCCACCTTTTGGAGGGTTGCCTCATCTATACCACAATGGAGATCATCATTGAAAAATCTAACGAATATTCATTTACAAGAAAGAAAGATAAAGAGACGGGTTGGAAGGAACTAGCAATAAAGAAGTTGAATATTAAAGGTTGAATGTTATAATTATTGTTTGTCATTTCTATCCCTGACGAGCAACTCTTCTTGTCATTCCGAACAAGCCGAGATAACAGACAATTTTTAGAATAAATTTTCCGGCGCAGAGAGGAATCTGCAACGCACAGAAAAAAATGGAAGGATGATTTTCAATCATCCTGGCTTTATGCCGATGCAGATTTCTCTCCCGCTATCGCAGCGGGATCGAAATGACAAAAACAGAATCACCTAGTCAGCCACTAACGCTTCATCGTCCTTTAAATTTCTATTAGCCCTTCTAAAATACCAATACAATGGTGCACCTGCTAATGTGAGTATGATTCCGAATACTGAATTAATAATGGGTGATTTTCCGGTTATATAGTTTGTGATGTCTGTATACAGAGTGGTGAAAATATAAAAGGCAGTAAATAAAACGAAAATAATCGGCAACCATGGATACCATTTTACTTTATATGGACGCGGTGCATTTGGTAATTTCCTGCGAAAAATAAATACTGCACATATGACCAGGGCATAGAAAATCCAAGACATAAAAATAAACATGTCAGCAAGCACATCAAATGAACCGCTCAATACAAGTATACTGCTCCAGATTCCTAATATGATCACAGCATTTCCCGGAGTTTTATTTTTTTGATGCACTTTACCGGCCCAGGAAAAGAAATTTTTTGTTTCGGCCATAGCAAAAACGACTCTTGCGTTTGTAAGGAGATTAACATTTGTTGCTCCAAATGCTGAAATCACTATTAGTATTGCCACAACGGCTCCGCTGGTATTACCCAATACTTTAGAAATGGTATCGCTTGCCACGAGGCTTGATTTAGACATGTCACCTATTGGCAGTGCATAAACGAAAGCAAGATTCATAAGTACATAAACGGCTATACAAATGAGTAATCCCCAAATAAGACTCTTTGTAATATTTTTTTGAGGATTTACAATCTCTCCTGCTACCATATTTAAGTTATTCCACCCATCATAGGAAGCAAAAGCACCGGTAGTTGCGGCCATGAAGGCTGCGAACAGTGCAAACCCGCTCAGATGGAAATCAGGCGCATTTGTGGTAAAATTTGAAACAGAGCCTTTACCTGAAAAAAGAATCCCAAACACCAATAAAATAATGGCAACAGTTTTTAGCACTGTAGCAAGAAATTGAATGGCATTCCCTGATCGTACACTCAAATAATTTACGAATGTCAATCCCATAATGATTCCGATAGCGAGGGTCTTCACCCCAAAATTTTCCAATGGAAAAATATTACCGATCATGGGAATATGGATTGACAGTGAAAGTTCGGTTGGGGTATCAAATCGGGGAATATGAATGATATATCCGGCATAGCTCGCACATACAAAAGCCATAGAAGCGATGGCAGCAGTATTGATAACGGCGATACTTGACCAGCCGTACATATATGCAATAAAATCTCCGTAAGCTTTTTGAAGATAGATGAATTGTCCGCCGGTTTCAGGAAACATTGTTCCCAGTTCGGCAAAACTCATGGCGCCAAATATGGAAATGACTCCGGCAATTGCCCAAACAGCAAGCAACAATTGAGGGGAGCCAAGCTGACCGGCCATTGTTGCCGGTTTCATAAAAATAACAGAGCCGATTACGCTTCCGATGACAATAGTGGTAGCGGACCAAAGTCCTATGTTTTTCTCGAGTTTGGGTTGAGCCATGTTTGCTATATAAATTCCGAAACGATCTGATGAAAATGATGTGTGCCCTGTTCTCTCGTAACTGAATACCTGCCGTGTTTATAAAATCTGGATCTGATTCCCTTTTGAACATTTTCTACAACTTCTTCATCTTCCATTTCCACTGTATCCAATCCGGAACCGGCGCCCGTATTGTATTTATCTTCTTTCCAAACGTAGGTTAGAAAAGAAATCTTTGTTTCGTGAATAGAAATTGGTTTTACAATATTTACCGACAACCCCCATGGATAAAAATTGAACATCATGTTAGGAAAAACAAAGAAATAATAAGCAGCAACTTTTTTTCCATAATCAACAGAAGATTTGGGAAGATCAAAACAATCTTCATCATCTTTGGCAATTCCCAGTTGAAGATTTGAATATTTAAAAAGTTCTGTTGTATAGTTTCCAAAATCAATTACTGCATTTAACCCTGCGTGCACAAAAGGAATATGAAATCCTTCCAGGTAGTTTTCACAGTAGAGAGCCCAATGGGCTTTTACAATAAAATCCTTCGATAATTCCGGATGAAATTTAAATTCATCCACAGGAAGCCATTCCAGTCGTTGCATTATTTCTCCAAAAAAAGAATGATGATCCGTAAAATTTGATAGTGATGTAAATAAGAGATTCCCCCATTGAAATAATGGAAGCTGTGAAAGGTTATCTTCAGTAGAAGGAAAATTTTTTACCTCTTTAAATTCCGGCATGGAAAGAAATCTGCCATCTAAATGAAATTGCCGTCCATGATATTTACAGCGAAGATTTGACACTTTGCATGCTTCTTCAGCAATTATATTTCCGCGATGCGTACAAACGTTCGAAAGGCAATGCAACTGATTGTCTTTATCACGAGTTAACACAAGTGGCTCATCAAGATAATTTTCAAGTAGCGTGAAAGGATATACATGCCCTGGCCCTGCAACAAGGCTTGTATCCCCGATAAATTGCCACCCTTTCGAGAAAATTTTTTCTTTAGCAGATTGAAAAATAGCTGCGTCTGTATAAAAATCTTTCGCTAAAGTTTTCGCACTCGCGATATCAGGATCAACAGAAAAATGTGACATGGATCAAAATGTTGAATGTTGAAAGTTGAATGTTGAAAGTTTAATGTTGAAAGTTAACGTTTTAATGCGCCTTTGCAAACTTTGCGTCTTAGCGAGAAATTTTTGTGAACGAAATGCAAAAACTGACGGAAATCATAAGTGTTTTTTTCAATGAAAATTTTCTAATGTGTATGCAACCAGAAATTCTCGTACACCGTCTAAGGTGTAGTTTAAGTGAGTGGATAATTTAGTCCGTGCCCGAGTTTTTAATCCCCCCTGTGATCCTATATCCTTTAAAAGGCCTTTATGTCCAGGACAGCCCGTTTTTATAATCCGATTTCGAAAAGCCCCTGGAAATTTCCCCTGAATCGACATGAAACACGAAGGTTGGCTCTATGAGTTCAGCCTTTTGTGCTTCTAATGTTGAAGGTTGAATGTTGATGGTTGAAGGTTCGTTGAAGGTTGAAAGTTTAAGGTTTGTTATTTGTTACAAGTTGAAGGTGGTGTATGGTTTGTGGTTTATTGTTTATGGTTTCTGGTTTTATCTAGGTACTAGGTACTTGGTACTCTAATCTTATTTTATATTCACACCCACAAAAAAACCCGTCTGCATTTGCAAACGGGTTTGTTATTATTAGTACCATCAAAATTAATATCCCATGCCGCCCATATCAGGAGCACCATGACTATGCGGAGCTTCTTCTTTCTTAGGTTTGTCAGCAACTACACATTCAGTAGTCAGCAACATACCAGCAATTGAAGCCGCATTTTCCAGTGCGATGCGGGTAACTTTAGTAGGATCAATTACACCAGCTTTGAAGAGATTTTCATAAACTTCAGATCTTGCATTGAATCCATAATCTCCTTTTCCTTCTTTCACTTTTTGTACCACGATAGAACCTTCAATACCGCTGTTTACAACGATTTGACGAATTGGTTCTTCCAGTGCTCTTTTAACAATGGCGATACCAGTTGTTTCATCTTCGTTAGCACCTTTTACTTTATCGAGGCCTTCAATGGCGCGGATGTAAGCAACGCCACCACCAGGAACAATTCCTTCTTCAACTGCGGCGCGTGTAGCATGCAAAGCATCATCAACGCGATCTTTTTTCTCTTTCATTTCAACTTCAGTAGCAGCACCAACCTGGAGAACTGCAACACCACCGCTCAGTTTAGCGAGGCGCTCTTGCAATTTTTCTTTATCGTAGTCAGAAGTAGTTACTTCAATCTGAGCTTTGATTTGATTTACTCTTGCCGCGATATCGGTTTTTTTGCCTTTTCCACCAACAACAGTTGTATTGTCTTTATCGATAACTACTCTTTCAGCGCGACCGAGATAAGTAAGGTCGGCGTTCTCGAGTTTGTAACCTTGTTCTTCGCTGATAACGAGACCTGCAGTAAGGATTGCGATATCCTGAAGCATTTCTTTTCTTCTGTCACCAAAACCTGGAGCTTTTACAGCAGCCACTTTTAATGTTCCGCGTAATTTATTTACAACGAGTGTAGCGAGAGCTTCACCTTCAAGGTCTTCAGAAATGATAAGCAGCGGAGCACCTTGTTGTGCGATTTTCTCGAGGATGTGAAGGATATCTTTCATATTGCTGATCTTTTTATCGTAGATCAGGATATATGGTTTATCCATTTCAACTTCCATCTTTTCGCTATTAGTCACGAAATATGCAGAAACATATCCGCGATCGAATTGCATACCTTCAACAACTTCAACAGTTGTATCAGTTCCGCGAGCTTCTTCTACAGTGATTACACCATCTTTACCAACTTTGCTGAATGCTTCAGCAATCAGTTTACCAATGGCATCATCGTTATTTGCAGAAATTGCAGCAACCTGCTGAATTTTCTTTGCATCAGAACCTACGGTTTGAGTTTGGGTTTTCAGGTGGTCAACTACTTTAGCAACAGCTTTTTCGATTCCACGTTTCAAATCCATTGGATTAGCACCTGCAGCCACATTCTTCAAACCTTCAGCTATAATAGACTGGGCCAAAACGGTTGCTGTTGTAGTACCATCACCTGCGATATCTGCAGTTTTGCTGGCTACTTCTTTCACCATTTGAGCACCCATATTTTCAATTGCATCTTCCAGCTCAATTTCTTTTGCTACGGTAACACCGTCCTTAGTTACGGAGGGAGCGCCGAATTTTTTTTCGATCACTACATTGCGACCTTTAGGGCCCAGGGTAACCTTAACTGCATTCGCCAGGATATCCACGCCCTTTTTCATTTTATTGCGCGCTTCAATGTCGAAAAATAGTTGTTTTGACATATTACTTTTGATTTAATGTTGATTAAGATTCGAACTCTGTATGAGAAAATAAATTCGAATAAAATTTCAAAAAAGAATTGATTAAACGATTGCGAGAATATCAGATTCTCTCATGATGAGGAAATCATCTCCTTCGATACTGATTTCAGAACCGGAATATTTACCATACAGAACGGTATCACCAGCTTTTACGCTCATTGGTTCATCTTTTTTACCAGGACCGGCGGCTATTACAGTACCACGCTGGGGCTTTTCTTTAGCTGTGTCCGGGATGATAATACCCCCGGCAGTCTTTTCTTCAGCAGGAGCAGGCTTTACAATTACCCTGTCGTGTAAGGGGGTTACATTTAACTTCTTGGCCATAGTGAATGTTTTTTGTTTTGATTAAAGATCAAATGAATCTTTAGGGCTGGCAAAGTTAAACGAATTATATGCCAAAGGGGCAAGTACCGGAAAAAATTTCAGTTTTGGCGTATAACAGATCACCAAATGAAAATCATGGCAGATTTTTGAGTAATTGTCTGTGTCAAATTTGCCGGATCGGACTATATCAGAATGGCCATTCCTCGGGGTAAAATCTGAACTTACTGGTTCTCAGTCATAATTCCCGGCCATTTTAGAGTAATCGGCTTAAGGCTTCACGCAATGGCGCCATGGCGCCACGCAAAGCCCTCCGGGCGCAAGACGCAAAAAAAGGTCCAGACCCCTGCTATCACAATAAGCCCCTACAACCATAAACTACAAACCATAAACAAGCCTTCAACTATCAACCTTCAACCAAATACCCTATCTTCGCGGCCGCATAACAAGTTCTTATCAAATGATCAGCAGAAGAAATATCCGGGTTAAAGTGATGCAGACCCTTTATACGATCAATACATCAGAGGGTGAAGTTCAACCGGCACAGGCTATCAAATTATTAGACAAACATCTGGACCAATCCCGGCAATTATTTGTGTACCTGGCATATTTTATTACCCAGGTAGCGCGCTATGCAGAGACCGATTCAAAAAATCGATCTTCCCGTCACCTCCCCTCGGCTGAGGATCTTAACGTAAATATTAAGATTGCAGGAAACGAACTTCTTTGGAAGATTCTTGAAGATGCATCTTTCCAAAAGGCATTGTCGGAATTAAAACCAGCACAGTGGGAAAACACAGAACTGGTTAGAAAAATTTACCTCGCCCTTGCTGAATCTCCCGTTTATAAAGAATACATCAGCGTTACCCAACGCAATAAGAAATCTGAAAGAAATATTCTCGAATTTATTTTCACTGATCTAATGTTGCCCAATGAAGATTTCATTTCACATTTGGAAGAGATTTTTATTCACTGGGATGATGATGCAGAAATGATGAACCAGCTCATGCTTAATCTGCTCCAAAAACCCGGAACTTATAATTTCCAGGATATGCTAAGTGCTGAAAAAAGGAAATTTTCACAGGACCTCCTCATTTCAGTAATGGAAAAAAGCGATTACTGCATGGAACTCATCAAACCCAAACTAAAAAACTGGGATCCTGAAAGGATTGCGCTGCTGGATATGATCCTGATGCAAATGGGCGTATGCGAATTTCTCTATTTTGAAACCATCCCAACCAAGGTTACCATTAATGAATATATCGATTTGGCCAAAGAATACAGCACTCCGCAAAGCGGACAATTTGTAAATGGCATACTCGATAATATTCATAAGGACCTGTTGGCGCAAAATAAATTGCATAAGATCTCCTATAAAAAACCATAGGCAATTCGGAGATATTGAGCCAGGAAAATGACGTGATTAAACCGTCTATTTATTAGAATATTACGCTTGGGAAATTCGATACTGTTTAAAGAAATGCTTAATACACCGGGAGGCACAAAAATGAAGAATCTTAATTACCTAATTAATTACATTTGCTGCTCCAATTAGTTTTTTGTTATGAAAAAATATGCTCTTCTTCTGATTTCGCTTGCTCTGATAGTTTTTGTTTCCTGCAAAAACAAAGAGAAAAAAGCGGATCTCGGTCCGACCCTCGGAGGTTTCGCTGATAATTCAAATACGGATTCCGCAAACTGGACCACCATACAATGGATTGATTCAGTTGTTGACAAAGGCACCATCACCGAAGGTGATAAATTGGAAATTCTTTTTCATTTTAAAAACACCGGCAACAAACCTCTTGTTATTAAAGAGGCGAGGCCATCATGCGGATGCACGGTTGCAGAAAAACCCGAAGAGCCCATTGCTCCTGGAAAAGAAGGCGTAATCAAGGCTGCTTTTGACAGTCAGAATAAAATGGGCCCCAATCACAAATCAATTTTCGTAAGAACTAATACCAGCACAGGAAATTATAATCTTGTATTTACGGTGGTAGTCAACAAAAAGAGTTAATCATTCATTTTATAAATCACAAACATGAACCAGTATTTTCACTTATTACAGGCAAGTCCGGTGGGCAATAGTAATTTGTCATTCATCATGCTCCTCGGTATTATTGTTGTATTTTATTTTTTTATGATCAGACCCCAGGCGAAGAAAGCAAAAGATGCGAAGAATTTTCAGTCTGGATTACAGAAAGGAGATAAAGTGGTAACCATTGCAGGAATACATGGCACTATCTATAAAGTTAATGATGACAATACCATTCAGTTGGAAGTAAACCCAGGGAGCTACCTCAAAATTGAAAAGAGTTCGGTGAGCATGGAATGGAGCAAGCAGGCTAATGCTCCAACTGCTGAAAAGAAATAATAACATTGCTGATTCAATGATTTGATCCGGTTTCCGCAGGGAATCCGGATTTTTATTTCATAACCTGATTCGGAATTCGCTCCGGCTTTATTTAACTTCGGAAATAAAACTGGAAATATTCATGCTTAAGGTTGGACTTACGGGTGGAATTGGCTCGGGAAAATCCACAATTGCGGCAATGTTTGAAGCACTCGGCATCCCGGTTTATTATGCTGATGATGCGGCAAAAGAAATCATGAATGAAGATGAAGAGCTGAAGCTGGAAATCATTTCACTATTTGGAAGCGAGTCATATACAGAAGGAAAACTGAATCGAAAATTTATAGCCTCCCTGGTGTTCAATGACAAATCCAAATTAGAATCACTCAATGCATTGGTCCATCCCGCAACTATTAGGGCAGCTGACAAATGGATGCAAAAGCAATCATCGCCTTATGTAATTAAAGAAGCAGCACTCATTTTCGAATCTGGATCGCAGGATCAGCTCGACTATGTAATTGGAGTTTTTGCTCCTCAAACTTTACGAATCCACAGGGTTATGAAAAGAGATGGAGTAACTAAGGATGAAGTATTGAAGAGAATGAGCAATCAAATCGACGACGAGATTAAAATGCGACTCTGCAATTTTGTTATAAAGAACGATGATTATGAAGCAGTACTACCACAGGTTCTCGATTTGCATAATAAGTTAATTGGAGAAACTACAGGAGTTCTTATGTAAACTGTTCTGCCAATCCCTACTCTAATTGATGCCTATTTAGATTACTCCTGCCCTGGATAGTTAGAAAAATGAATTTGATTTTATGGAGAAGAATAATGAATTGCGACTGGCCGTTTTAATTGATGCAGATAATGTGCCCCACGCAAGTATCAAAGCCATGCTGGAAGAACTCGCCAAATATGGTATACCCACTTTTAAAAGAATATATGGAGACTGGACAAAACCTACTGTTTCGGGCTGGAAAAATGTATTGCTTGAAAATGCCATCACCCCTATTCAACAATACAGTTACACATCTGGGAAAAATGCTACGGATTCTGCAATGATTATTGATGCGATGGACATTTTATATAGCGGTCGGGTCGATGGATTTTGCCTGGTGACGAGTGACAGTGACTTCACAAGACTGGCCACAAGACTACGTGAAGCGGGAATGAAAGTGTTTGGAATGGGCGAAAAGAAAACTCCCGCCCCATTTATTACTGCCTGTGATAAATTCATCTACATAGAAATCCTGGAAACAGAAAATGAACAGGCAAAAGAAAACAGAAAAGAAAAAGCTTCACCGAATTCCATTAAGAAAATAGACAAAACTCTTATCAACCTGATTTCTTCTACCGTTACCGACCTGGCGGATGAATCCGGATGGGCTTTTTTGGGTGATGTGGGGAATCTTCTTCTCAAAAAACAACCCGACTTCGACGCACGCAACTACGGATTCAAAAAATTATTTCCATTGATAAAAAGCACGGGGAAATTCGATACGGATCAGCGCCACACTGAAAAAGAAAATATTAAACTCGTTTATATAAGGGTAAAGAATTAGAAGAATAGAAATTTGAATCGTAAATATTCCTATCTTCTCATGACAATCCCCGCTTATGGATAGACGCGATTTTTTGCATCAATCGGGAGCTACTGTTGCGGCAACACTGTTTGCAAATAATTTTCCATTAGCCGATCAAAAAATAGGTTCATCTGCACCGAAAAAAAGAATTGCGATGGTTGGCACCGGGGATCGTGGCCTCACAATGTGGGGGAAACCCGTGCTCGAAGAATTTGGAGAAATTGTTGAATTCGTTGGCCTTTGCGATATCAACCAGGGACGTGCAGAAACCGGTAAGAAATTCCTGGGAATTAATTGTCCTGTTTATACTGATTTTGATAAGATGATGGAGGAAACCAAACCTGAGCAATTAATTGTAACAACAGTTGACGGCTTTCATCATCAATATATCATTAAAGGCCTGGAATACGGAGCGGAAATTATTACAGAAAAACCACTCACAGTTGACGAAACAAAATGCCAGGCCATATTAGATGCCGAGCAAAAAGCAGGAAAGAAAATTAAAGTGACTTTTAATTACCGCTACTCACCGCACCGACAAAAAATATATGAAATTCTGAGAAGTGATAAAATCGGAAAAATTACCTCTGTAGATTTTCACTGGTATCTCGACATTCATCATGGAGCAGATTATTTCAGACGCTGGCACCGACTTAGAAAAAATAGCGGTTCCCTGCTAGTGCATAAAGCAACACATCATTTTGATTTACTAAACTGGTGGGTCAATTCAGAGCCCGAAGAAGTTTTTGCATTTGGCAAGCTGGATGTATATGGCAGGAACAATTCATTTAGAAGCACCAATTGCAGACCCTGCAACTATAAGGATCAATGCAAATTCTATTTCGACATGACCAGGAATAGCCATTACATGAATTTATATGCTGCTAATGAAAAATATGATGGGTATTTGCGCGATGGCTGCGTATGGAGAGAAGATATCGACATTTTTGATCAGATGGCCGTACAAATCAAGTATGCGAGCAAAGTTCAGGTGAGTTATTCTCTAACAGCATTTTCACCTTATGAAGGATACAGGATCGCTTTTAATGGAACCAAAGGAAGGCTTGATGCATGGATAAAAGAAATGCAGCCCTGGCAGGAACCTGCAATTGATGAAATTCAGGTGACGACAAGTTTTGACAAAAGAGAAATTATTCAAATTTCAAATAATGAAGGTGGACACGGCGGCGGTGATGCAAGATTAAGAAAACAAATATTTCAGCCAGATGGAACTGACCCGTGGCGCCAGGCTGCAGGTAGCCGTGACGGTGCGATGGCCTGTTTAATCGGGATCGCAGCCAGGAATAGTATTGACAGCGGCAAGCCGGTTATGATTGACCAATTGGTAAATCTAAAACCGCAGGCTGAAAGACCTGCATTTAACGGCCAGGTAAAAATTAATTGAAACCACAATTGAAAAATATTGTAAATGAAAATGAAAGTTGGAAGATTTTTTTTCCCGAATGCATTAGAGTCAGGAATTCCCGGAACAGAAGTGAAACCCATAGCAGATGCACATCAATCATTTTTTGAGTTTTCCCTTGGACAATGGTCCCTGCATCATCATCTATTTGAGAACAAGATTTCGAATCTTGACTTTCCGGAAATAGCCAGGGAAAAGTTCAATATTGGAGTTGTTGAATACGTGAATCAATTTTTCATGGATAAAGCTGAAGACAGCAAATATTTGAATGAACTTTTAAAGCGCTGCCGCGATAATGGAGTAAAAAACCATTTAATCATGTGTGACAATGAAGGTCCGCTTGCTGATGTTGATTCAAAAAAAAGAGCAGAAGCAGTCGAAAATCACCACAAATGGATAGAGGCAGCATACTATCTTGGTTGCAGCACAATTCGGGTAAATACATTTGGTGAAGGGAATTCAGACGAAGTGAAAAGTGCCGCAGTGGAAAGTTTATCTGAATTGTCTGAATACGCCGAACAAACCGGGATAAATATCATTGTTGAGAATCACGGTGGCTATACTTCCGATGGATTGTGGTTGCAAGACCTTATGAAAAAAGTAAACAAGCCCAATGTGGGAACTTTGCCGGACTTTGGAAATTTTTGCACCAAACGAAATGGCAAAACGATTTGGGATGGTGAATGCATAGAAGAGTACGATCGTTATAAAGGTGTTATGGAGCTAATGCCATTTGCAAAGGGCGTGAGTGCGAAGGCTATGCAATTTGATGAAGCAGGAAATTGCGTGGAAACGGATTTCGAAAAGATGATGCGAATTGTAAAAGAGTCCGGCTTTCACGGATACGTGGGAATTGAGTATAGCGGAAAATCATCTGCCGATGAAGAAGAAGGAATCAGGCTCACCAAAAAATTAATTCAAAAAGTTTCTCAAGGATTATAAATCAACAGCGATTCCTCTCGCCAAAACCCTTTTGAATGATCCACTATAGTCAATGGAGAGCTTCATTTTCTATTGCAAAAGCAAGTCTGCTTGCGATGATTCGAAGCCCAACTGCTGTCGTCTTTTCCTTATTGTTTCCGATTATTTTTATTGTAGTATTTGGCTCAATGGTGAATGTTAATTCAGTTTACGTGAAAGTTGCGGTTGCGCCTGACTGTGATACGGCCAATATTGTATACAGGAGTCTGACTAAATCCACGATGATTGAATTATACCCTGTTAAAGATACTACCGTTGCAATCGAGGACCTTCAAAAGGGCCGAATCGCTGCCATACTAAAAATAAAATCGGCATTTATTCCACCCGGTATTTCACTTTTCAAAATACATCTTACTTCGTCTACTTCGGCGGAAGGCAAATTACCAGTGGTACAGTCGGCCCTGAAAGAAATAACCGGACAAATGAATGAAAAGGCATTTCCGAATAACCCTAAGGTGGCGGGCATTGATGTGAGCAAATTACCGGGAAGAAAATACAGGCAAATAGATTTTATACTTCCGGGCCAATTGGGTTTTTCGCTATTAATGGCGGGAGTTTTCGGTTCGGCATTCTTATTTTTTAATCTGCGTCAGAGTTTGGTTTTGAAAAGAATTGCCGCAACGCCTATTTCCAAATTCCATATTATCATCGGCGAATTGATGAGCCGCCTGGTTTTCCAGGTGCTTAGTTTTGTTCTGATGATTGCCCTGGGATATTTTGCATTTCATTTTACACTTATCAATGGTATCTACACGTTCCTTGAGATGCTATTCTTCTCGCTTTTCGGTTTGTTTATTTTTATGGGATTGGGTTTCATAATAAGCGGACTGATCCAAAACGAAAGTTCCATTGCGCCAGTTGCAAATACTATCACACTTCCACAAATTCTTTTATGCGGTCTATTTTTTCCGATCGAGAATTTCCCTCATGCTATGCAAACTTTCTGCAGATTTCTACCCCTGAGTTTTTTCGTTGATGGATTAAGAAAAATTGCTTTTGAAGGATTTCATTTCTGGGAATTACCACTTCAACTTTTCGGATTGATCGTTTGGGCAGCTATTGTATTCTTTGTGACGGTGAAAGTATTCAAATGGGAATAGTTTAAAAAGTACCAAGTATCGAGTACCTAATACCTAGATAAAAAAAATTTGATAGATCTCACGCCTGCCTGCCTGCCTTGCTTCGCTAGAGCTTCGCGAAGGCGAGCAGGCAGGCGAAGACGCAAAGGGTGCAAAGATCGCAGTCAGGTAAAATCTAACATTCATCCCATATCCCATATCCTAAATCATTTATCTCCAGGCATTTTAAAACTTTCGAAAAATTTAAGCGAATCAGGATTTTTTACGGAGCCGATATTTAGACTTTTCTCAATAGGCTTACCCATCAATATTTTCTTTACAGGTGTTTCCATTTTCTTTCCGCTGATTGTATAGGGAATATCGTGTACTGCTATTATTTCATCAGGAACGTGGCGGGGAGAATAGTTTTTTCGTAGTACATCGCGAATCCTGCCTTTAATTTCATCTGTAAGACTTCCGCCATTCAAAACAACAAACAATGGCATATAGTCGCTTCCGTTAGGCAATTCGATATTTACAATCAGGCTGTCTTTAATTTCCGGGATTTGATCAACAGCGCGATAAATTTCAGCGGTACCAATTCTCACGCCCTGGCGATTTAGTGTAGCATCAGATCTACCCAAAATAATTAAGCCTTCCTTTAAAATCTTAATCCAGTCCCCGTGCCTCCAAATTCCCGGGTACATTTCAAAATAACTCGACAGATATTTTTGCTGATCAGGGTCGTTCCAAAAGAATACAGGCATTGAAGGCATTGGCGTTTTAATTACCATCTCACCAACTTCACCGAAAACCTCATTTCCCATTTCGTCTAATGCATGTAAATCACATCCCAGAGCTCTGCATTGAATTTCGCCTTCATAAACGGGTAACCAGGGACAGCTTCCAACAAAAGCAGTAGCAACATCAGTCCCTCCGCTCATGCTGCAAAGCCAAACATTAGATTTAATTGATTCGTATACATAATCGAATCCTTCGGACGGCAAAGGAGAGCCAGTAGATCCGATTGACCGTAATGATTCAAGATTAAATTCTTTAGCAGGTACAATTCCAGCCTTCATACATGCAACAATAAAAGGGGCACTTGTGCCAAAATGATGAATTGGAATATCATTTGCAAGTTTCCAAAGTCTGCCTAAGTCGGGATAAGCTGGACTTCCATCATATAAAACGATTGTTGCTCCCACCAGTAATGCAGCCTGCGTGAAATTCCACATCATCCATCCGGTTGTAGTGAACCAAAAGAAATTCTCTCCCGGCTTCACATCGTTATGCAGACTTAAATATTTATAATGCTCAAGCAAAACTCCACCGTGGCTATGCGTAATTGCTTTGGGTATTCCCGTTGTGCCCGACGAAAATAATATCCAAATTGGATGACTAAATGGAAGAAGTAAAAACTGAATTTCTCCATGGGCCTGGTTCAATATTTGTTTCCACTCTATTGAATTTGCAAGCCGACCTGAGGCAAAGGTTTCGTTCAGATAGGGTACCAGAACTGTAATCTCAACAGTTGGCAATTCCGCAAGAATTGATTTAACAACTTCTGATCTGTCAAATTTCTTCCCATTGTATTGGTATCCATCAACGGCAATGAATAAGCGAGGTTCCACCTGTTTAAATCTATCAACTACACTTTCGGTTCCAAAATCGGGTGAACAACTGGTCCAGATACAGCCGATGGAAATAGCCGCCAGCCAGGCAATGCTTGCCTCAGGAATATTGGGCAAGTAGGCAGCAACTCTGTCGCCGGGTTTTAATCCGAGTTGCAAAAAATAAGTTTGCACTGCTGCAACCTTCTGTTCCAATTCTATCCAGGTTATATACTGTAGCTCTTTGCTTTCAGAATAAAAATATATCGCAGGATGAGAAGAGAATTTATTTTTGAAAATATGTTCCGCATAATTTAATTCGCTCCCTTCAAACCATTTTGTGTTAGGCATGGGATCATTACTCATCACATTTTGATAAGGTGCATGATGTGTAATTTTAAAATATTGCGAAATAGATTCCCAAAAGTCCTCAGGTTTACTCACAGACCATTGCCACATCTCATCATAATCCGCGAAGTGCAAATTCTTTTCTTTTGCAAGCCAGGCAGCATAATGATTCATTGCTGAATGTGACTTCACATTTTCATCAGGTTTCCACAGTATTTTATTAGCCATGGCAAGAATTTAGTTCTATTTGGTTATTTTCCAACAATAACGTTTAAGCTTACCTGCAAAATCGAAAGGTATGGTTTGCCGGGTAATATCTTTTATTGTTGTAGTCCGAATAGCATCCACTTCCATTTGGAATTTCGTGAAATTAGTGCTGAAATACAAAACTCCACCTTTCTTCATCGCACGCAGTGTTTCATTAATTAAACTCACATGATCTCTTTTTATATCGAGAAAATCGTCCCCCATTTTTTTGCTATTACTAAAAGTGGGAGGATCCATGACTACAAGGTCAAAAATATCAGGTTTCAAAACTTTAAGATATTGCTTTACATCGGCAGCTTCATATTCGTATTTCTGTTTGTCAGTGAATCCATTGATAGCCATATTTGCCTTCGCCCAGTTTAGATAAGTATTCGAAAGGTCGACTGTAACTACTTTACGTGCTTTTCCTGAAGCAGCATAAACACTAAACGCTCCGGTATAAGCGAAGAGATTCAGAACAGTTTTGTCTTTTGATTCAGCACGCACCATTTCCCTGGTTATTCTGTGGTCAAGAAAAAGTCCTGTATCCAGGTAATCAGAAAGGTTAACCCTGAATTTCAACCCATTTTCGTGGACTATAAAAAAATCTCCTGCATCGTCAGTTTTTTGATATTGTCCGAGTCGCCCCGCCTTTCTTTGGCGACTCTTGACGAAAATGTTTTCCCTTGGAGTTTCAAATAATTTCTCCAGTTCCTGAACTGAAGCATCCAGCCACGCTTCATGCTCTTCATCAGATAAGCCATGGTTGCGTTGGTATTCTGATACATAAATTTTGCCTTCGTACAAATCAATACTCAGTGGAAATTCAGGTATGTCTTTATCATAAATTCTATAACAGGTAATACCTTGGCGTTTCGCCTGCTTTTGCAAATGGCGTAACACTTTGGAAAGCCGGTTATGAAACATTTCAATTTTCGAAGTCGTAGTCATATCATACCAGATAAACAAAACTAAAGGCTTCCTTCCTTTTCCCTTAAAAAAGCTGAAGAAATAAAATTAACTTTATTAGAACCATAAGCATTAAAATAATTTTTTCATCCAAAAAGCGAATATGAATACCAAAACTGAATTGCCCGGCAGAAGGAATTTCATAATGAACTCCATGGCAATAGTGGGTGGCATAGCTGCACTATCGGGAATTTCTGAATCTGTTTTCGCAAACAATAAATCGTCTGATGATGATATAAACTTAATCGGCCCAAAACAGGGTTATAGCCCGCAGGTCGGGACTTTGGTTTCAATGCTAACCTGGATGAGGAATGTAGTATTGATGTCGGTAAAAGGTATGTCGCAATCTGATCTTGATTTTCTTTTTGATGATAAAGCAAATACGATCGGGGCAATGCTATTGCATTTAAACGCAACTGAAACCTTATATGGCATTCACACTTTTGATGGTAAACCATGGGGTAAATGGGAAATGTCGGTTACTCAAAAATATCGGGCAGCAATGAATTTAGGACCAGAAGGTCGCAGTACTATCAAAGGAAACAGTTTGGATTTCTATTTGACAACACTAAATGAAACAAGAGAAAAAAGTCTGGCCGAATTCCGCAAGCGTGATGATGCATGGTTACTCACGGTCGATGAAAAATGGCCATGGGGACCAACCAATAACTATTGCAAGTGGTTTCATGTATGCGAACATGAATCCAATCATAATGGTCAAATTAAATGGTTAAAAAGCAGGATTCCCGGGGCAAAAGCTGGAAATGATTAATTAGATTGCAGCAAACCATCAACTGAACTTTAAATCTGTGACGATGAAAAGCTTGAAATTTTTAGCGGTCTCTTTCATAACCACTACAACGATTATGATTGCGTGCAAAACGTCTTCTGTACCTGAAATGTATAATTCGGAAAAAACTCCCGGTGTAGATTTCAAGAAATACAAAACCTATGCATGGAGAAGAACCGCCGACACCAGCTATACCCGTTTTGTGAATAGAAGACAATTCGTGGCGGTGCTTATACCCGAAGTGATGAAGGAACTCGAAAGCAAAGGATTGAAATATGATTCGACGAATCCTGACTGCCTGTTTCAGTATACCCTTCTCATGAAACAGAAATACAATATAAATCAGGAAGAGAGAGAGGTTTCTTATTCTCCGCAATATTACCAGAATCCATATGCAGGCTACGGCCAAAACCCTGTCTATTATTTTAGTTCAGATAATACACCAGCTGTTTATGCAGGGCAAATGAATGTGGTGAAAATGAAGGAAGGCACTTTGATCATAGATATGATCGATACCAAAGATAATAAAGTTGTCTGGCGCACTTCTGCAAATGGAGAAAGGAATGATGAAAAAACAGGCGGTGTGGAACAGGTCGTTCGCACAATCGTTCCCGAAATGTTTAGAAAATTCCCGAAATAAACCTGAATTAATTTTTTTGAAGTGCCTCGTAGAGAATTTCTACGGGGTGCTTTGCTTTTCGGCCGGTACCATCTTTAATTTGATGACGACAACTGGTACCAGGTGCAGCAATGATCACATTCTGTTCCTGCTTTCTTACGGTCGGAAATAGAACCAGCTCGCCAATTTTCATTGATAACCCGAAGTGCTCTTTTTCATACCCAAAAGAACCTGCCATACCGCAACAACCTGAAGGAATCACAGATACTGAATAATTTTCAGGGAAAGATAGCATGCTGACTGATTCGGAAACTGATGACAG
>PSRI01000028.1 GCA_003175935.1 Bacteroidota bacterium | reverse complement strand
ATGGCACTACCTAAAGAGCCAAGGCAGAAGATGATCAACATGATGTACCTGGTGTTAACCGCACTACTGGCACTCAATGTATCTGTGGAAATCATCAATGCTTTCAAGACTGTAAACAACAGCTTGAACAGATCAAATACAACGCTAAGTGCTGCATCTGATAAAATTTATCAGGCACTGGCTGAAAGTAAGGAAGATCCCAAAACCAGGGAAAAGGCAAATATCTGGGCTCCAAAAGCCGAACAGGTAAAGCAACTCTCTGCCGAGATAAATAATTACATGGAAGGCCTCAAGAATGAGATGATGAAGGGTTCCGGATATGATCCTGCAAAGGGTGATACTGTGGGTTGGGAACAAAATCTTGATGCTGCTACCAGAATTATGGATACAAAAGGCGAAGGTGAAAATTTGCGCAAGAAACTCGATGCTTATAAAGCTGCAGTACTTGCCATCGATCCTGATATCGCCAAGAAATTTGCCAACACAATTCCAATCAATACTGAGATTCCAAAATCATCTGCAGGTAACACTAACCAGGATTGGACCCAGGCTTATTTCCACATGGCCCCAACCATTGCTGCATGTACCATCGTGAGCAAATTCCAAAACGACGTGAAGAATACAGAAAACAAAGTTGCTTCATTCTGTTTGGAACAAATCGGAGCTGTAAAAATCATCTTCGACAAATTTGTACCGCTTATTTCTACCAGCTCTAATTATTTGATGCCTGGTGATAATATGGAAGTAACTGCAGGTTTGGGAGCATTCAATGCAACTGTAAAACCTGAAGTGTACATCAATGGTCAAAAGCTTCCTGTTAGTGATAACGGTGTTGCTGAAACCAAATTCCCGGGTGGTGCTTCCGGTTCACATAGCTTCGATGTACTTATTAAGTATGTTGATCCTTCAACAGGTGAGATTAAAGAAGTTCCGAAGAAAGTTGAATACACAGTTGGTCAGTCATCTGGCGTATCAGTTTCTCCTGATAAAATGCTTGTACTTTATGTTGGTGTAGATAACCCACTTACTATTACTGCAGGCGCAGGTAGTGAAAAGGTTTCTGCAAGCATCACAAGCGGTACCATATCTAAAGTAAACGGACCTCATTATATCGCTAAGCCTGCTGCTCCTGGTGATGTATTCGTAAACGTGAATGTAGAAGGTAAACCAGCTGGTAAAGTAGGATTCCGCGTGAAATATCTTCCTCCTCCATCTGGAATGGTTGGTAACCTTGAAGGCGGACAGGTTTCTACTGCACAATTCAAAGCAATGGGTGGTGTAAGAGCCGTATTGCAAAACTCAGAATTTGATGCTCAATTTGAAGTATTGAGTTATACAATTGCTGACCTGAGTAATCCAGACTATAACCCGCTTCCTAACAACGGCCCACGTTGGGTTGGTGCTGCTGGAAACATGGTAAATGGACTTAGACCAGGTAAAAGTGTTTACATTGACAATATTAAGGCAAGGGGACCTGACGGAAGAACCGTAACTTTGAAACCTTTGTCGTATATCTTAAGATAATATCATAGACTGTAACAGCGTTTAATTTTTAGAAAATACTTTTGACCATGAAATGGAAATTCGCGAAATATCTTCTGCTGGTGGTGGCTCTGGGCGCAGTTGTAAATGTGGCTGATGCGCAGACAAGAAAGAAGACGACGAGAAAAACATCGACCACAACGAAGAAAAAAACAACGGCTAAGAAAACTAAGCCGGACACAACAGCTAACCTCAGCGCAGCTAAGCAGGATACCATGGTGGTGAAGGCTGCCAAGCCCGATCCATTAAAAATGGATACGATCAGGAAATCGTTGCGTAACGACAACGCGATTGAAAAAAACCTGATTAAGGATCGCGTTCCTTTAGCGTATGAGCATATCCGTGAGGATGATGCCGTATACAGGGAAAAAGTATGGAGAGAGATTGATATCCGTGAAAAGATGAACCTGCCTTTCCGTTACAAAGCGGATGAAGATAACGGTAACCAACGATTTATCGCAATCTTGTTGAATACTGTAAAAAGTGGTGAAGTAACTGCCTTCGACGCATCTGTTGATGACCGCTTTACTACGCCAATGACACTGGAAGCTATCGGTGATAAACTTTCCGGAAAATGCGATACCACTCTTGTTCCTGACCTTGCAAAAGATCCTACTCTCGCAAAAGGTATAATGAAAGATTCAGTGATTTGCGAAGAGTTCAACATGGATGATATTACCAAATTCAGGGTTAAAGAAGAATGGGTATTCGATAAAGAATCTTCCAGGATGTATGTTAGAATTCTCGGAATTGCTCCTGTAAAAACTTATATGGATAAAGTAACTGGTAAAGAAATCGGATCAGCTCCAATCTTCTGGGTTTACTATCCTGATATGAGACCCACACTTGCAAAATATGAAGTATATAATGCTAAAAACTTCGGTGCAAGAATGAGTTGGGAAGAATTATTTGAGAGCAGATATTTTTCAAGCTATATCGTTAAGTCAACACTTGAGAATCCTTATAACATGTATGTTAAAGAATACATTAAGGATCCAATCTTAAGACTTCTTGAAAGCGATAATGTAAAAGAAAAGATATTTAATTACGAACAAGATCTATGGTCATACTAGTGCCGTAACTAACGGTTTATAAAAGGGGATTGATGGAAACATCAGTCCCTTTTTAATTTCCATTCGTCGAAGAAAAATATCCATAGATCGACAATAGTAAAAATACCCACATTTCGGTATTGGAATGTGGGTACTCTACATTATCTTTACCTCGGTTTTTCATAGGATATTGGATTTTAAAAACGGGGCTGGATTTCTATCCTGGCCCCATTTTTTTAATAATATGCTTAAGTACCCGAAGTAGCTTCGTCTATAGGTGGGTGAAAATGCTCCCAAACTATCTTAGCCTTCGAATTTCCAACCTGGGCAGTCAACTCCTCAATACTCGCTGTCGATACATTTCTCACTGATTTGAAGTCTCTTAATAACTGATCAGCCGTTTGCTTACCGATGCCTTTAATATTTTCCAGTTCATTCACAAAAGTGCCCCTGCTGCGCTGCTTTCTATGAAAAGTGATTCCAAACCTGTGTACCTCATCCCTTATCTGCCTGATCAATTTCAGGCTATCACTATCCCACGCAAGTTTTAATGATTCCTTATCCCCAACAAAAAATATCTCCTCTTCATTTTTTGCCAGTCCGATTAATGTCATGGACCCCTGCAATTCAAGTTCCTTTATAGCCTCTACAGCGGCCCCCAGTTGACCTTTGCCTCCATCAATGATGACTAGCTGAGGCAAAGATTTGCCTTCCTCTTTCAGTCGCTTATACCTTCTGGTTACCACTTCCTTCATAGTGGCAAAATCGTTAATACCCTGAACAGTTTTTACATTGAAATGCCTGTAATCATTTTTACTGGGAGATCCATACTTAAAACAAACCATTGCAGATACAGGATAGGATCCCTGAAAATTAGAATTATCAAAACATTCGATATGAACAGGCAATTCCGGTAACTGTAAATCATGTTGCATCAAATGTAAAAGCTCCATTTTTTCAGATTCCGTTTTCCCCTGGAGCCTCAACAATTGCTTTTGCCGGATATCTTCTTTGTAGAATTCAACATTTTTTTGAGACAGGTCCAGTAATTTTTTCCTGTCCCCTGCTTTTGGCACCGTTACTACCACCGAATCTTCCGGATAACTGATTTCTATGGGAACGATGATCTCTTTAGCGAAGCTTTCAAATTTTTCACGGAGTTGGGTAACCGCAAATTCTAACACTTCCTTTTCTTCTTCTTCCAGGTGTTTCTCCAAAGTAATGGTATGAGTCTGGACAATGGTTCCATTTTGAACCATCAAATAATTTACATAAGCTGAATCATCTTCCTGCAGGATAGTAAATACATCCAGGTCACCGAGGCGCTGATTCACAATCGTGCTTCTCGACTGGTATTGTTGCAGATGCTCAATTTTTTTCCTTATAATTTCTGCTTTCTCATATTCGAGTTTCTGGGACATCTCCTTCATTTCATTTTTGAAATGCTGAACTACCGGAGAAATATTTCCTTTGAGAATATTCTTTACCTGCATCAGGCCTTTTCGGTAGTCTTCAGCATCCTGCAATCCTTCACATGGACCTTTGCAGTTTCCCAAATGATATTCCAGGCAAACCTTGAATTTTTTTCTTGCAATATTTTGCGGAGTGAGGTTGAGTTTGCAGGTTCTGATTTGAATATTCGCCCTTACAAAATCTAAAAGTTCCCGAACCTTGCCTACGGAAGTATAGGGACCCAGATATTCTGATCCATCTTCTATTTTTCTCCTGGTAAGAAATACCCTTGGGAAGGGTTCATTTTTGAGAATGATGAATGGATAACTTTTGTCGTCCTTTAGATTGATATTAAACCGTGGCTGGTATTGTTTAATAAGAGAATTTTCCAGCAGAAATGCATCCTGTTCCGAATCCACGATTGTGAATTCCATACGGGTTATTCTTTGAACGAGTTCATGCGTCTTATAATTCGTAAAAGCTTTGGTAAAATAAGAAGCTACACGTTTACGAAGGCTTTTTGCCTTGCCCACGTAGAGCAACTCGTTCTTTGCATCAAAATATTTGTAAATGCCCGGCTCTGATGGAATCGTACCGGAAATTTTCTGAAATTCTTCCTGTGTCATGACTCGACACAAAATTAGCTGAACTTAAGGAAACTCAGTGTTTGGATTCGTCCCACACAAACTTGTCTACTATATCCTTGTCTGGCTGACCTTTTTTCCTGATTATGCTTGAAATCTGGCAATTACTGTCGGTTTTCCAAATCATTTTTTTCAATACTGTGCTATCACTGTTGATCATTTGCTTTTCCATATACACATAGATTACGCGCATATCATCTTTATTCAGTAATACCGACGCTTTCCAAAGAGGAAAATCCGGATCATTTGAAGTATAGGTAAACGTGATTGTGCCGATTGTTGCGTCTGCAAATGCGTCTTCGGTGAATTTTGGTTTTACTGCAGGATCATTTATATCTGGCGTAGTAAACTCTTTTGCTATCTCGTGAAAGGCGGGTTTATCTAAGATGGATGTATCCGTTTTTCCATTTTCAGTTCTGTAATGTACGATGGCCAGTAAAGCGCTATCCAATACTTTAGTTTGTTGGATTATATACGGACTGATAGGATAAAAGGCAGAATCATTTTTATTATTATTATCGCCTTTGGAATTATGGCCACAACTCATATTTGCAAAAATGCCCGACATGAAAATTAAGGCCGGAATTATTTTCTTCATTGGATAAAAATAGGAAAATGAATATCAGTGTTCAAAAAGAAAACGCTGCGATACATAAGGTATTGCAGCGTTTCAAACCAACGAAAGAAAAAATTTTATCTCAACTTTTTGCTGATTCCAATTTGGAATCCATAGTCAAGTAAGTGCTCGGTAATTGGATAATTCTTTTGATAAGTGGACAAAATCTGATAGCGGAATTGAGGACCCACTCTCCAGGTTAAAGAACCCATGTTGTAAGAAATGAATGTTTCGATTCCTGCATTCAGGTTCCATTTACGTACAAGTGAAGGATCCTGTCCATAATGCCTGTAGTCTGTCGACAACATATAGGCATTGTTGGAAAGGTTATAAGTTGGCTGTATACTGGTTCCGATGTTCCACTGGATTTTTCTATTACCCAAAATGCTCCATTCGATTCCCAAAGGAATGGACACCTGCAGGTACTGGTTCTGAAGCCAGGTGGAACCAACGCCATCGTAATTGCGATATTTTGAAATTACACTGATTGTATCAGCAAAATATCCAAACCGCTGAATTCCGAAATTCGCTTTCTCGGGTGCATAATCGTAAGCCCTGAGTTGATACCGTGTATAGTTAAACTGGATACCGGCTTTTACCTTAAAGTGTTTTCCAATTCTGTATGCTATAGCTGTTCCAACTTCTGCACCGAAGGAAGGTTTTTGAGTAACCGCATTGCTTGCATCAGTTGCATCTGCTCCATTGAAAGGCGCATTATTTACAAAATAAGTTACATCCGAAACACCACCCGACAATTTCCTGTAACTCGCGGTTGGAGCAACATAAAGGATCCACTCGAGTTTAGATTTCTTTGGAAATACTGCCCACAATGATTTTTTGGGTGTAGCAGGAGGAGGGTTTTTAGTAGGATCATCCATTAGCATTGGAATCCTGAGCTCATGCTCGTTTTTCCTGGCAGAAGAAGTATTGTTTGCAGTCTCTTTATTGCTGGCAATATCCAATGGATTGTTTACCAAAACCAATGCTTTTTCAAGAGAAGAATTATTTTGTTCTGATGATGAAGCGACAGGTGAAGCCATTCCTGAACTGGCAGAAGAAGGGATTTTTATCTGATTCGATATAGATTTTTTATTGATTGTTGATTTGGCCGGAACATCTGCAATTTGTTCGGTAATTGCGGTGCTATTTCCAGGAGTTAAAACTAAGCTTTCCCTGCCTGCGTTTGCAGCAGTCTTATGATCGCCGGATTTGAAATTAAAGAGGGAATAATCAACTGCAATTCCTAAACCAACAAGGAGAATTACCAATCCAACATAAGGCCATTTTTTTCTTGGGTGGAGCGATCTGTTAATGTTACTCCACACACGGTCCGAAGGGTACAGCTTGTACTGGTCAGCTTTTTCCCTCAGGAAACTTTCAAATTCTTCAGTATGAAATTTGCGCTCCATAGTCAGTTTCCGGTATATCTAATGCTCTTTAGTTAAGGTTAGTGTCTTCGTTACGGATTTACCACTGCAAGCCAGTCAACTCTCTCTTTATGTTTTTGAAGTATATTCTTCCTGATAAGTATATCTTCTAACATGGCTTTGGCACGGGTATATTGCGAACGACTTGTACTCTCTTCAATGTCCAACATCAGCGCAATTTCTTTGTGAGAATATCCTTCAATCGCGTAGAGGTTCAGAACTGTTCGATAGCCAATCGGCAGAATCCTGATGCATTCTACTACTTGTTTGGCCTGAACAATTGATGGAATTGATTCCTCCCTCACCTGAACTCCACTGGCGTGGATGATATCTACACTCTCAGAGAACTTCTTATTCTTTTTCAGATTGTTGATGCAGGTATGAACCATTATTTTTCTGATCCATCCTTCAAGGGCACCACGATTCTGAAATTGTTTGATTTGTGTAAAGACCTTGATAAATCCCTCCTGAAGCATGTCCTCCGCGTCCTCCCTACTCTTCGCATATCGATAGCAAACCGACAACATTTTAGGGCTATACCGGTAGTATAACTCCTGTTGTGCAGCTGCGTCGTTATGCAGACAACCGTCAAGCATTGCTTCTTCGGTCATGAAATCAAGGTTGATTTCACGTAATTTAGACAATTTTTTAATATTGATTGCTGCCCGAAACCTAAATATTTTGAGGTTTGTTAATGGGAAACACAGAGGCATTAGAAGATGAAATACTAATTCAAATACCGGATTAGGATTTCGATGTTTTTGGAATTACAGGAAGTCTTAATATCAACCCCCAATAAAATTCTGCCACTGGTATTACATGCCAACGGTTTAAAGAGAAAATCGATCTTGAGTTTTCGGTAAATATCAGGCCATTACAGCTTGCTCCACCAGGATATCCCCAGTCATTTCTTTCGGTACCGGAAGATTCATAATGGTCAGAATACTTGGCGCCAGGTCCCCCAGCTTTCCACTCTTTAGTTTGCCTTTGTAATCATTGCTGATTACAAAAAACGGAACCAGGTTAAGGGAATGGGCCGTATTGGGAGTTCCATCATCATTGACCATAAAATCGGCATTGCCATGATCGGCAGTCAGGAACACTGTGTATCCATTTTCCAGGGCGGCTGTAACCACTCTTTCAACGCAATGATCAACTGTTTCAACTGCTTTGATAACTGCGTTCCATACTCCCGTATGTCCAACCATGTCGGCATTTGCGAAATTGAGGCAAATGAAAGATGCGGATTGTTTTTTTATTTCTGGAACAATGGCATCCGTTACTTCATTGGCACTCATTTCGGGTTTGAGATCGTAGGTTGCCACTTTGGGTGAAGGAATCATAATTCTGCTCTCGCCCTCAAATGGAACTTCTCGTCCGCCGCTAAAAAAGAATGTAACATGCGGATATTTTTCAGTTTCGGCTATGCGTATCTGTTTTAAACCATTCGCAGCCATCACTTCTCCGAGCGTATTTGTAAGATTATCATTTTCGAATATGATATGAACGTTTTTAAAAGTTTTATCATATTCCGTCATAGTGGTATAGTCCAGGTTCAGTTTATGCATGCTGAAATCCGGCATGTCAACCTGAGTTAATACCTGTGTAATTTCCCTGCAGCGATCTGTTCTGAAATTGAAGCATATCGCAACGTCACCGTCTTTGATTTTACCCCGGTGTTCACCATTTGTGACCTTAATAACGGGCTTTATGAATTCATCGGTTACCCCATCCCGGTAGGATTGTTCCACTGATTTCAATACATTGTCTGTTTCTACTCCAATTCCATTTACCAGCGCGTCATAAGCCAATTTTACTCGTTCCCATCTCTTGTCGCGATCCATGGCATAATATCTTCCGGTAACGGTGGAGATTGTCCCCGCTGTAACATCGAGATGTTTCTGTAGGTCGGTGAGGAAACCGAGACCACTCTTTGGATCGGTATCACGGCCATCTGTAAAAGCATGAATATATACTTCTGAAAGTCCTTCTTTTTTGCACAGCGAGGTGATCGCCTTTAAGTGGTTAATATGAGAATGGACTCCTCCATCGCTAACGAGGCCGAGTAAGTGCAGCGCTTTCTTATTTTGTTTAGCATGCTGAATAGAATCGAGCAATACCTTATTGGCCTGGAAAGAGCCATCCCTTATAGCTACATTAATTCTTTGCAATTCCTGGTATACTATTCTTCCCGCGCCAAGGTTGAGGTGGCCCACTTCGCTATTTCCCATTTGTCCGTCGGGCAATCCCACTGCTTCCCCGCAAGTTACAAGGGTGGAATTTGGGTATTTGCTGTATAATGAGCTTACAAACGGAGTTTTTGCATTTTGGATAGCATCGCTGGTTTTATTCTTACCTAGTCCCCAGCCATCCATTATCACGAGTATTACTTTCTTATTTTCCATGTATTAAAGGTACTGTTTTCTTAAAAACCCCCTTAACTAACTGAGACTGTTTATTTTGCTGGGTTGTTATCTTTTGTTCACAAGGTTACAATCTGGCACATTTTTGGGTTATAAATAGGGTAATTGACCGACAAAAATGGTATGAAAACACTTTTACACAAATTATTTATAGTTCTTTTTGCCTTCGGAATAAGTTCATTCAACTACTCTATTGACGATGTTGTAACCGCAATTAAATCCGGAAATGCAAATCAACTTTCCCAATATTTCGACAGCATGGTTGAAATTACCCTGCACGAAAAGAGCAACTCTTACAGCAGGAGTCAGGCCGAGGTTATATTAAAGGATTTCTTTAATTCGAGCCAGGTTAAAAATTTCAGCATCGTTCACAAAGGATCAAACAGCGGATCTGAATTTTGCATTGGTAATTTGCTGACGAAATCCGGTGACTTCAGGACAACTATTTTTATGAAAACAAGAGGGGAGCGACAGGTGTTGCAGGAAATAAGATTTGAAGAAAAAAATTAAACGCAAAATATTCCAGTAGTCCCGCCGATGGCGGGATTTTTTATTTCTGCTCCTTTCCAAACTCTGCTTAAAACTATTTCTTTTAGTTTTGTTTGTATGGACAGCTATGAAACCGCGTTGATTCATTTGATAGATGAGGCATTGAAGGAAGATGTTGGAGAGGGGGATCATTCCGCTCTTAGTGCTATTTCAGCAGATGCTAAAGGCAGAGCAATTTTGAAAATTAAGGAAGAAGCAATCTTAGCAGGAATGAAGGTTGCAGAAACAATATTTAAACATGTTGAACCATCTGCAAATTTCAAACCATTCAAGAAAGATGGAGAAGCTGTTAAGTCGGGCGAAATTGCATTTGAAGTCGCCGCCACGGTTCATACCATTCTCAAATGCGAGAGACTTGTACTTAACTGCATGCAGAGGATGAGTGGCATTGCTACGCTCACACATAAATACACAGATAAACTTAAACCTTACAGAACCAAATTGCTCGATACGAGGAAGACAACTCCGAATTTCAGGCTTTTGGAAAAAGAAGCTGTAAGAATTGGGGGCGGACTTAATCACAGGATGGGTTTATATGATATGATAATGCTAAAAGACAATCATATCGACTATGCAGGTGGCATTGAACTTGCCATTGAAAAAGCATATAATTATGTGCGTTCAAAAAAGCCGGGTTTGAAAATAGAAGTGGAGACAAGGAATTTGGACGAGGTGAAACAGGCAGTTTCTACTGGTAAAGTTGACAGGATAATGCTGGATAATTTTAAACCAGCTGAAATAAGCGAAGCTTTGAAATTAATTCCTGCTGGTTGTGAAACTGAAGCGAGTGGCGGAATCAACTTATCTAACGTTGTAGATTATGCGAAGGCAGGTGTGACATATGTAAGCATTGGCGCTGTAATCCATCATGCTGTGAGTATTGATTTAAGTTTGAAGGCAGAACCTCTGTAAACTCTCAAAACAAAAATTATGTCGAAGAAAAAACCTGGCAAAGATGGAATAGTATTTTCAACGGATCCATCATTTTCGTTTGAAGAACAAGCTGAGCAAATTTCAACACTGAATAAATCACAACAACAATTGAGAATTCGGTTGGACACAAAACATCGCGGAGGAAAGGCTGTTACCCTTGTGGAAGGTTTTGCAGGAACTGAAAGTGATCTCGAGGATTTGGGAAAGAAATTGAAACAATTCTGCGGAACGGGTGGTGCGGTAAAAGATGGATTGATCATTGTGCAGGGGGATAATCGTGAGAAAGTTTTGCAATGGCTGGTCAAAAATGGATATTCAAAATCTCACAAATACTAGTGAATTGATGCCTGCAGATAAGTGAAGCCGTAAAATAGTACTGGGTCCTTAGTACTTAGTACCTTGTTTCAAGTTAAGCATGAAATAACGTTGAGATTCCTCTTCCTGACTTTGCGCCATTTTTTCTCTATTTCCAAAATCGCAAGCGTTTTTGATTACTTCATCGCACCTTCGTCACGTGTGCCGTGACTTCGGGCAGAAGACTTTTCCTCCTTGTAATATCCTTTACATCGTTGTCAACTTACTTTTCGAAAAGCTTCATCATTTCAGCTATGAGTTTATTGTTACTTT
>PSRI01000264.1 GCA_003175935.1 Bacteroidota bacterium | reverse complement strand
ATCAACATTCTTACACTGCTTGGAATCGTGCTTGCAACCGGACTTGTGGTGGATGATGGCATTGTAGTGACGGAAAACATATTTCGAAAACTTGAGCAGGGATTTCCGATACATAAAGCTGCACTTGAAGGAAGTAAGGAAATATTCTTTGCAGTAATATCAACATCAATTACACTCGCGATTGTATTTTTACCGGTTATATTTTTGGAAGGATTTATTGGAAGATTATTTAGAGAATTTGGAGTTGTACTGGCTGCTGCTGTATTGATTTCTGCTTTTGTTTCGCTCACAATAACCCCGGTTTTGAATGTTGTATTAAGTCGCAAGAAAAGTGGGCACGGTTGGTTTTATGATAAAACGGAACCATTTTTCAAGGGTATGGAAAACGGTTACAGAAAATTCCTTGGGGGATTTATGAAAATTCGAGGCATTGCCTGGGTAATTATTGGAGTATGTGCCGTTTTGATATGGCTCGCGATTAGGAATTTGCAAAGTGAGATTGCACCATTGGAAGATAAGAGTAGCATTCGGTTTACCGTTACTGCAGCTGAAGGAACGAGTTACAGTTCCATGGTGCAGATCGCTGATAATATTTCAAATTATCTATACGATTCTGTTCCCGAAAGAGACTTGGTATTTGCACGGACTCCCGCAAATTCAATCAATACATCACAACCAAGAATTGGGTTAACCGATCCAAAAGACAGGAAGCGTTCCCAAAACCAGATTGCAAATGAATTGCAAAGAAAACTGGCACGATATAATGAGGCGAGGATATTTGCCGTGCAGGAACAAACCATATCTGTTGGTTCAGGATCAAGGACTGCTTTACCAGTTCAATTTGTATTGCAGAATATCGATCTTCAAAAAATCAAACAAATCCTTCCTCAATTTCTTGATGAGGCCCGAAAGGATAAAACTTTTTCTAACGTAGACGCCAATCTGAAGTTTAATAAGCCTGAAGTCCAATTGACAGTTGATCGGATGAAGATCAGGGACCTGGGCCTTTCCACTGCTGATGTTATTTCTGCCATCCAAGCTGCATTTAGTGGAGGCCGGCTCGCTTATTTCATCATGAATGGTTACCAGTACCAGGTAATTGCACAAGTTGAAAGAACGGACAGAAATAAACCAAATGATATTGACAAATTATATGTTCGAAACTCAAACGGTGATTATATTCCTCTTAATGCAGTTGTGACAATGAATGATGGAAGCAGTCCGAGTACTTTATACCATTTCAATCGTTATAAAGCTGCTACCATTTCCGCATCCCTGGCAGAAGGCAAAACTATTGGTGATGGAATTAAGGCAATGCAGGCAATTGCCGACAGGTTACTGGATGAGAGTTTTCATACTGCACTCAGTGGACCATCCAGGGATTATGCTGAAAGCTCCTCGAATATACTTTTTGCATTTGGACTGGCACTGGTATTAATTTATCTCGTGTTAGCAGCGCAATTCGAAAGTTTCCTGGATCCATTTACGATTATGCTCACGGTTCCTCTTGCCATGGCTGGAGCACTTTTGAGTTTGTGGATATTTGGACAAACCCTGAACATATTCTCAGAAATTGGTATGATTATGTTGATAGGATTGGTGACGAAGAATGGAATTTTGATAGTGGAATTTGCGAATCAAAAAAGAGAAAAAGGGTTACCCAAAATGGAGGCAGTAATTGAGGCGGCATCTCAAAGGTTAAGACCGATTCTAATGACCAGTCTTGCTACATCGCTTGGCGCATTGCCCATTGCACTAAGTTTGGGAGCTGCAGCAGCGAGTAGGGTGCCACTGGGAATTGTAGTTGTAGGTGGAATCCTGTTTTCATTGGTTCTTACATTGCTTGTAATTCCGGCCGTATATACATTCATCTCAGGAAAACATAATGCTGAAAAGCCTGAAATTAACGAATAGACATCGAGAGGAAATTATGAAATTGAATTGGATCCTACATTTAGTTTTAGTAATCGGGTGTGTTACGGCATCCGGACAGGAAAAACTTACACTTTCACAGGCAGTTGATATTGCTTTGAAGAATAATCTTGGGATTATTATTGCAAAAAATAATGTTGAAGCTAATGATATTCTCAATACTTATGGTGTAGCTGGTGGATTGCCGGCAATTAATGGTGCTCTAGTAGATAATCAACAGGTCGTTGATATCAACCAAAAATATTCAGATGCAAGTCGCGATGCAAAAACGCATGGCGCAAAAACTAATAATTTAACCGCGAATATTACCGGGACGATTATTCTTTTCAATGGTATGAAAATAATATCAACGAAAAGACAGTTGGATGCGCAATATTTACAAAGCAAAGAGGTTCTGAATTCCCAGGTTCAAAATACCATTGCTGCTGTGATGACTTCATATTATGACATTATCCGCCAGCAGTCATATACCGGAACCATCAGCAGATCTATAGAAGTATCAGAAAAAAGGCTCGAGATTTTGCAAACTCAATTTAGTGTGGGCATGGCAAATAATGCTGATATCTTTCAGGCCAGGCTTGACCTTACGGCGCTTCAACAATCGCTTACCTCGCAACAGCTGATAGTGGACCAGGCAAAAACAGACTTACTCACTTTATTGACCTTAAAACCTGATTCGGTCATTTATGTAAATGACAGCATCCAGGTCGATAATACGATTCGTCTGGATTCGGTTTTTGCACAGCTTGATAAAAATGCTGACATCGTTGCCGCTAACTACCAGATACGTATAAACGAAATGATTGCCAGGGAAACTGCTGCTCAGCGCTATCCAACAGTAAGATTGAATGCGGGCTATAATTATAGCAGGGTTCAAAATTCTGCCGGCTTCAATCTATTGAATCAAAGTTCGGGAGCAATATTTGGAATCAGCCTGGGTGTTCCAATTTACAATGGCGGGGCTTACAGAAGGGAAAAGCAGGCGGCGGATATTTATACGGAAAACGCCGAGGTTCAAAAGAGAGAGCTTGTCAGAGATTATTCCGGCGGAGCTGTAAAGACTTTTCAGGCATATAAAAGTGCATTGGCGCAACTTGAAGTTGAAAGAAAAAATTATGTTGTTGCACAGCAGTTGTTAGATCTTGTGATGCAAAAATATGAAGTGCGGCAGGCAACCATTATTGATGTGAGAGAAGCACAAAAGAGTTTTGAGGATGCGGGGTACAGACTGGTAAACCTGGAATTTTCTGCTAAGGCTGCAGAAATAGAGTTGAAAAGAGTTACTAACAGGCTCGGGTTATAATTTCACGCTAAGACGCCAAGTTGCGCAAAGGCGCAATTAATGTATTCGATCACCGCGGATTTCAAGGGATGCTATTACTGAGGCTTCAAATTCCAGCCATTCTTTCCATCTTTTTCTTACGAGATCCTTGTCAATATACAGTTCCGCGAGATTGATGAAAAGAGTATAATGTCCAGCTTCGCTTTCCATAAAACGCCTGTAAAATTTGCGCAGGTAATTATCATCCAAACCTTCACTAAGTCGTTTAAACCGTTCACAACTTCGGGCTTCGATGAGTGCCATAGTAAGGAGTTGATCGAGAAATGTGAGGGTTGGCTCTCCACCTTTTTTTTGAAAAGAGATTAATTGATTTACATATTCATCCTTTCGTTGTTTACCCAGGTTTAATCCGCGTTTTTGTAATTCGGCAAGTACCATTCTAAAATGTCCCCATTCTTCAGTTACAATTGGTGCCAGGGCCTGAACAAGTTCAACACGCGATGAATAGCGCTGAATGAGTGAAATGCAACTTGTTGCAGCCTTTTGTTCGCAATAGGCATGATCTGTCAATATTTCTTCGAGGCTTATTCCAGCAAGGTTCACCCAGCGTGGATCCGTAGGCAATTGTAATCCCAAAATATTCCGTGTGTGTTCACTTATTACTTCCATTATGGCAAAGATAAGTTATGGTTTTATGATGTAATGCGAGTATAAGGTGAATTAATAGATATTTGCCAAAAGGACTTGCATTGAAAGAAGATTTTTTATCGGCAAGAATTAATGAAAGAATTGATCAGGATTCATTTCGTGAGCTTAAACTATCAACCGGCAAAATTGATTTCTGCTCCAATGATTATCTCGGCATTGTAAAAAATAGATTGCTGGAGAAAAATTCCGATAAAGATGCATTCACTCTTGCGCACGGATCCACGGGAAGCAGATTACTTACGGGCAACTATGGCCTGATTGAAAGAACAGAAGATAAGATCGCCAAATTCCACGATGCAGAAGCGGCCCTGATATTCAATTCGGGCTACGACGCAAATTTGGGTATCATGAGTGCCATTGCAGGAAGAGGTGATACCATTATTTATGATCAATTGTCCCACGCTTCCATTCGTGATGGAATAAGGCTCAGTTTGGCCAGTGGAATTTCGTTTCTTCATAATGACTGCAAGGATCTTGAAAAAAAATTGCAAGCCGCGCAGGGAAATAAATTTGTTGTAACCGAAACAATTTTTTCAATGGATGGAGATTATTCTCCTCTTAACGAGATTGTTGGCCTTTGCAAAAAATATGACGCCCACCTTATAGTAGATGAAGCCCACGCGATTGGAGTAATTGGTAAATCAGGGGAGGGACTTAGTCAGATGATGAATCTACATAAGGATTGCCTCGCTAGAATCTATACTTATGGAAAAGGACCCGGATGTCACGGAGCCGCGATAACGGGCAGCCGTACACTAAGAAAATTTCTTATAAACTTTGCGAGGTCGTTTATTTTCACAACGGCGATGCCGCCCTTGGGCGCCTGGGCTATTCAAAAGGCATACGATACGTTTCCCCAGATGGATGAAGAAAGAAAAAAACTGGAAGAGCTTGTCGGGGTTTTCTCTAACGCAAATATTCCATTTACAAAACTTAATAGTGAGTCGCCAATTCAGGTTGTAATAATACCGGGGAATTCTGAAGCAAGATTTGCTGCTTCAGTCATTCAGGACAAAGGCTTTGACGTGAGAGCCATTCTGTATCCCACTGTTCCCAAGGGTTTGGAAAGGTTACGAATTGTGCTACACGCCTTCAACACTGTCGAAGATCTAGGCCGGCTCATTGATGTGATTTCTTTTATGAGGCCCTAAGGCGATTATCAACAGCAAAAACTATTGCGGTAAATAAATCGTCTTAACTGGTCCAACACCTACAATTTCCAATACAGTCTTTTCTCTGAACCATTCGTAGTGTGGTCTTCCGGCCGGCACAATAATGAAGCTTCCGGGTCCATAAGGTTTAATCTTAAGAGTAGTGTCGTACTTTTCTCCGAAAGCAAAATACATGGCTCCATCCAAAACTGTAATGTAGAAATCGGTGGAGTGGGTGTGAGGAGTTCCCTGATCGTACCCAACAGGAAAAGTTGATCTCTCTACAAAAAGACCACTATAATTTCTGTCGCTGACCAGGTAAATGTTTCGTCTTCCGCTAGGGAGAGTTGTGTCTGGAGAAGGAGGAAGGATTTGTTGTGCTTTAGTCGAGTCTGATGACTCGCCTGAACCAGGAGAAGTCTTTGTGCCTTGACATGCAATCGTCCATGGAACAAGTAAAATGGACAGCACATAGAAATTGAACCGTCTCATAAAACGAGTTTTTGTGAGTAAAAAATATGGCAGGAAATAAGAGCTACCAAAAGTTACGAAATTCAAAGCTCTTAATCAAATTGAACTTATACACCACTGTTAGGATGTGGAAAAAGCTAAATCATTTTTTATTGAGATAACGCCATTTTCTCTGCATACTGACTTTTTTTAAGAAACTCATCATATTTTTTGATGGAAAACATATCTTTTATGGCTTGCCTTTTATCAGGAGCCGTTTCGTAATAAGATTTGC